>JAIBAQ010000003.1 GCA_019695095.1 Candidatus Hydrogenedentota bacterium | reverse complement strand
GGTTCCTGGTCAGAAGCTGCATGCAGAAGGTGTCCTTATGAAACGGCTATTCTTCTGTTGTTTGTGCGTGTGCGTAGTGGGATCGTTTTCTCTTGCCGACGAGCAGGCGCCGCCAGCTCCGGTAGCAGAAGGCGCGTCCGCAGCCTCTCCCCCATCTTCTCAAGGCGACGTTCCTTCAGTCGATTTTGAGCGCGACATTCGCCCCATCTTCGCCACCCATTGCGTTGGCTGCCACGGTCCCGAGAAACAGAAGGCTGGTTTGCGCCTCGATGTGAAGGACGATGCGTTGCGCGGCAGCGATTCCGGGCCCGTCATACAACCGGGTGAGGCGGTTCACAGCAAACTCGTCGCCCTGATTACAGAGGCGGAACCTGGCAAAGTGATGCCGCCCAATGGCGCCCCTCTCACAGCCGATCACGTCAAGCTAATTACCGCATGGATCGATGCTGGCGCGACATGGCCGGATACGCCTCCAGCCCAAGATACGGCGCCCAAGTCCGATCATTGGGCGTTCAAGGCGCCCATTCGTAGCAACCCACCCGCAGTGAATGATTCAGCCTGGATACGGAATCCGATTGACGCGTTCATCCTGGCGCGTCTGGAGAAGGAAGGGATTAAGCCTTCATCCGAGGCAGACCGCTACACGCTCATTCGCCGCCTTAGCCTGGACCTAATCGGCCTGCCGCCGTTGCCAGAAGAAGTCGACGCCTTTGTGAACGATCCATCGCCTTATGCTTATGAGGCATTGGTGAATCGCTTGCTCGCATCGCCGCACTTTGGCGAGCGTTGGGGCCGTCATTGGCTGGACGAGGCGCGGTACGCGGACAGCGATGGGTTTGAAAAGGACACGGTCCGCCCGTATGCGTGGCGTTATCGCAATTGGGTAATCGACGCGCTGAACCGTGATTTGCCGTTCGATCAATTCACCGTACTTCAGTTGGCCGGCGACCTTGTGCCGGGCTCGACGACCGAAGACAAGGTGGCTACCGGTTTCCATCGCAATACTCTGACGAACAAGGAAGGCGGAGTCGATCCGGAGCAGTTCCGCGTCGAGCAGGTGGTCGACCGCACAAACACGACGGGCGCCGTGTTCCTTGGGTTAACAGTAGCTTGTGCACAATGCCATTCGCATAAGTACGACCCGATTTCACAGAAGGAGTACTACCAACTCTACGCCTTCTTCAACACCGGCATGGAGAAGGACATCCCCGCTCCGCTCGACCCCGAGGTGGAAGCGTACAAGCAGGCCAAAGCCTCCCACGAGGCACGTCAGGCCGAATTGCAGAAGGCTATTGATGCGTACAAGCCGGAACTTGAGGCCAGTATGAACGCTTGGGCCGCGAAACAAGACTTGACCGATCCCGAGTGGCTGCCATTGAAACCCGCAGGCTTCATTTCTACGGGCGGCGCTACTTTGACGAAGCAAGAGGATGACTCGATTCTCGTGAGCGGCCAGCAACCCGCGCGCGACGCGTACACGGTCAACGTCACAACCGATCTGACGGGAGTCACGGCGTTTCGGCTTGAGACGCTCACCGATGCGAGCCTGCCTCAAAACGGTCCAGGCCGCGCAGCCGACGGCAATTTGGTGCTCACGGGATTCAGCGTGAAGGCCGCGCGCCCGAAGGACCCGGGTACAACTGAGCCCGTTCCATTTGCGCAAGCCATCGCTTCGTACTCGCAAGACGGTTTTGATGTGGCTGGCGCCATCGACGACAACCGCAAGTCCGGCTGGGCGATTGCACCGCGTGACGGCGCGGGCGTGAGTCAATCCGCCGTATTCGCGACCGTCAACGACGCCGGATTCTCCGAGGGTACGATTTTCACGTTCACGCTGGACCAACAATACCAAGAGAACTACACGATTGGCCGATTCCGGATCTCCGCGACGCGAAGTCCCCGGAACCTACTGCAATTGCCTGACGAAGTGCGCGTTGCGTTAAAGACCGCGCCCGAACAACGTACGGATGCCCAGAAGTCCATGCTTCTCGAATACTACGGTACACTTGATTCGAGAATGCGCGAACTCAAGGCCGCGCTTGACGCGCATATCAAAGCCGCGCCGCAACAGCCCGCGACCCAAGCGCAGACTATCGCGGAAAATCCAACTCCGCCGGAAACACACATCCACATCCGGGGCGATTTCCTACGTCCGGGAGATGCCGTGCAAGCCGGTACATTCTCGATATTGCCGCCGTTGAAGCCTCGAGGCGAAAAGGCCGACCGGCTCGATCTGGCGCGCTGGCTGGTCGATCCCGCCAATCCCCTGACGGCCCGCGTGACGGTCAATCGGATGTGGGACCATTTGTTTGGACGCGGGCTCGTGTTTACCAGCAATGACTTCGGCACGCGCGGCGAATTGCCGTCGCACCCCGAACTGCTCGACTGGCTTGCGACCGAGTTTATAGCGCGGGGCTGGAGCATGAAGGATATGATCCGCCTGATTGTGACATCGGCGACGTATCGGCAGTCATCGAATATTCGCGAAGACCTTGTTGACCGCGATCCGCTTAATGTCCTGCTCGCTAGGCAGGGCCGTTTTCGCAACGAAGCCGAAATCAGCCGCGACCTGTTTCTGGCGGCGAGCGGTTTGCTAAACCCCGCTGTCGGCGGACCCAGTGTGCGCCCTCCGCTGCCCAAGGGTGTAGCGGAATTGGGTTACGCCGGATCGGTGCGCTGGCCGGAGAGTCAAGGCAACGACAAGTACCGGCGCGGGTTGTATATCTTCTTCCAGCGAACGGTCCCGTATCCGATGCTGATGACGTTCGACTGTCCGGATTCCAATGTGACATGCATCCGGCGCACGCGTTCCAACACGCCGCTCCAGGCGTTAACGCTGCTCAACGATCCCGTATTCAACGAGTGTGCCCAGGCATTGGGGAGACGAATACTCACTCGGGGAGGCTGCGATCCCGGTCAGCGATTGAATTATGCGTTCCGAGTCTGTCTATCGCGAGAACCCAGTGATGCAGAGCTTGGCGAGCTCGAAAAGCTGCTTGCTGACCAACGTGCGGCATTCGAACAGAACCCCGCATCGGCCAGCGAGGCAGCAGGATCCAGCTGTCCTGATGGGACAACAAGCGCGGAAGCTGCGGCCTATACAGCAGTCGCGCGGGTTCTTATGAACCTTGACGAATTCACCTCTAGAGAGTAACCGGCGAGCACTTCAGTATCTTGAACCAGAGGTGCGGGTCATGGAGTGGATACGGCCTCTTGATGCAAACCAGACCTGAGTTCGAGGTAGGCGGCGGTCAGTTTTGCTGCAAACCCGTCCACATCGGGGAGGGATACGGCATCGGCCAGAATACCCACGCTAACGCACTTATCGAAAGCAGCTGCAGTCAAAGTCAGTCCGGTATTGGGAACGAGTGGCGCCAGACCTACGAGTTCAGTCATGCGCTTCCCTCCCAAGAACGTATTGAATTGCGGAAGCCTGACATTGGACATGTATAGGTTAAAAACTGGGGGCCGTTTGTTAAGACGCCCGAGCGCCTGGGCAAACTGAGAAAACGCGACGCGTACACCCAGCTTTGCGAGTGGTGGCGGGGTTGCCGCTTGAAAGGTGCGGATAATTCTATCTGCCGCTTCACGGACGCCGTTCTCTTTCGTCTTTCTGGTGTATGCAGAAATAGCGCAAAGTCTCTCGCGCGGATCCCTTAGGCCAAGGGGCAATAGCGCAGGAATGAAAGAAAGCCGGTTCCCCCAGGACTCCGCGTCGTGCGCAGCGCGGGTATTCGCCGCCTGATAGACGCGGCAACACGTGCCTGAGACATCCAGAGCGAGTTCGTGCGCTAACCGGTCAATCGCTCCCGCCAACACGGCAAGTAGTACGTCGTTGACAGTGCACGGTACGGCACGTGCGATGCCGCGGAGTTCGTCCAGATCGAAGACGACGCTGCTGTGGTGAATGCGTCCCGATAGTGGCGCGTTAAACGGTAAGTGAATGCCCTTTGCTGTAAACAGTTCTTTCATCGCCGAATTGAACGCAAGAAGCTGTTTCTTCTCGCGGAGTTTTCGCTCTTTGGCTTCGAGCGCTGTCTCACCACCTCTCCGAGATCTGGAGCGATTGGCAAACCACTCGCGAAAAGCTGCGCGTGTGCGCTCGAACGCTCCGGGCAATTGCCGAGGTGTTGCCAGACCTGTGCCGGAACCGGTGGTGACAAACGGTTCCGGGCCCTCGTCAAATACTGCCTGAAGGATTTTTAGAAACCCCATGCCATCGGTAATGGAATGGTGCATGTGAAATATCAGGACACAGGTGCCGTCGTGGAGACCGTCCACAAACACGATATTCCATGGCGACCGGGTGAAGTCGAACCGTTCTTCGAGCACGCGATTGCTCACTTCCCGCAACTGTTCTTCCGAACCGGGATGCTCCAACCGCACATGGCGAAGGTGTTTGTCGAGACAGAAGCCGGGGTCATCCTCCCACGATGGATGCGCCAGCGTGAATGGCACAGGGACTATCACCTGCCGAAAGCGCTGCAGTTTCTCGATTCGACGGCAACGAAAGTCCTGAACGTAGGCGTCGAAGGCGAGTGGACCCTCAAATCTGCAGATGAGGCCTATCGTCGAGCTATACATCGGCGACTCAAGATACAGGAGCGTGGCATCCATTGGATTCAATCGGTTACACGCGACCACGCCATCCACCTCCCCACATCGATTACCCAAGGTTTGCCAAGGGCCATGTTATCCCATCGACAGGACTTCGGTAAGGCATCGTGTGAGTGGGGAATCGCTGGGATAGCGAAGGAACTTGACGTGTCCGTCCATGTATAGGACGTTACCGCCACCGGGGATGTGGCTGTATTGGATGATCTCTGTGGATGCCGAATCAAAATGAATCCAAATGGCACTCTGTGCCACGGCGCTTGCCGCCGGATTGTTGATGTCGGATATGAAGAAACGCTCGATACCCTCTCGCAACCGATAGAAGGTGACCGCACCCACAGAGATGTCTGAGTCGACCGTTTCGACTCCATCCACTGCTGGTTGCGCCGCAGTCAGGGTCAGCAGTGCATTGAGCGCGTCCGGCCTTATGTTGCCGATGGGATTGGCTGAGTCGTTGCGTAGCGACACATCAACGTAGAGATCGTTGTCGGATATTGCGTAGCCCATGTATCCGTAGGAAAGATCCTGGAATCGGCAGGGATTAAGGGGCTCATTGGGATCTTCTCTGAAGTTAAATCTGCCTGCCTCCATTTCGTTTCCGTGCCGCGGCGACGAAGGACATATTGAAACGGAGTAATCCGTGAGGTATTCCGGATACACGGATGGGCCGTCCCACGTGAAGTTGTTTGCGACGGGGCGCAGGGAACAATCGTCCGGTTCGGATGCCATGCCTTGCCAAACGGCAATATGGGGATACTTCTCGCCCTTCGACTCTCCCGCATACATCTTGAAGACGATGCCCATCTGCTTCAGATTGTTTTGGCAGCTCGCCCTTCGGGCCGCTTCGCGAGCGCGCGCCAGAGCGGGAAGCAGAATAGCCGCCAGGATTCCAATGATTGCAATAACGACCAGCAATTCAATCAGGGTAAAGCCTTTCTCTCGGGGATTCACGGCGTGTACTCCTTTGAATCGTTCCCTGGTAAGCGCCAATGCGCAGACCAGACTGTCACCAAACAACCGGATACTTATGTGATTCTTACCCTCTCTGCGGAAAAAGTCAATACGGAAATCATCAAATCACGCAGATAATATATGAAAAGCAAGTGCAGGTTTCGGATGTTTCGACCTCATCGAGTTTTTCAATGCAATAAAACGATATTTTCGATTAAGCCTTATGCAATGGAAGTCATCCGGTCACCGAGAAGCACTATCGGAGACTTGTTCTAGGAGCAAGTTGGAACCCTAAGGAAGTGTGCGGGTAAACCGACCGGGCCTTGACGGATTCATTCGTGGGGGCGTGTTGGCGCAATGCGGAGAGATATTTCCGCTAGAGGCTCCCAACGATGCTACAGACCATTCCGAAAACTGCAACAATGACTGGATGAGGATCTTCAGAGATGCGTCTGAAATTTTGAGTACCCTCTCCTGCAGTCAGAAAACTTACGGTGCGCGCCGAAGCACAATCAGATCAGTTCCCAAGGTCAGCGACTCGTGGTACTCATAAATGGGCAGGCGGGCCACCTCGTGGTCAAGAAACGATTTCACGAAGGGGCCGCACGAGTACTTGCCTTGCCGCAACTTCTGCAGATCGATCGCATTCAAGACCATGTACTCTGGATTGTAGTCGCGCTGGATGGCTGATTCGTCGTGGTTTGCGAACAGGTAATTCTTGGGCGACCAGAAGATCGGGCGCGTTTCATTGAAGTAGCCTTGGGCCGCCGCATCCGCGCCAAGTACATACGCCCCTGGCGGCACGATCGACCCCGGAGCACGCGAAGCGTTTTCTCCCGTATGCGAAATCCGGCCCATCCAGAGTCCAACCGCGACCAAGTAGAACATTGCATGCGCGAGTAATGCCCATGTGAGAATTGCCTTGCGGCTCGACCAAATGTGATCGCGAGTTCGCCACAGCGCATCCCACAACGCTCCGGTCAGCAACGCCAATGAAATTGAAATATAGACGAGCCTTCGGGCGGAGACGTCCACGTTGATCATCATCAGAAGTCCGATTAAACCAGAACTGAGACTTAGTCCGACTGCGAAACGTCTCATGGAGGCGGTACGCGACCAGGTCGTTCGGACCGCCCAATTGAGTGTGGGGAATAGCAGGACGAGTGCGCAGAGCCAGAATGGGGTAGTAAGGAAAGCTTGTGAGTCCAACCAGAAGATAGCCTTGTACAGTCGCATGAACAAGGGATTCTACGCGCGTTCGAGAAAGGCCGTCCGAACGGTAAGCGTGTAGAAAGAATCAAGATCAGGAAGTATCCAGCGCCAGAATCCGGCCGCCACGGTCATAGCAAATCCGAGGGAATAAGCGGAGGTTCCTGCGATGCGCCATCGCCACAACATCCGCTGTCTGCCCACGACAACGCCAAACAGCAGAAACGGCAGGCAGGCCAGAGCCATGGGGACACCAGATGTCTTGCAGAGAGTGCCAAGACCCATTGCGACGCATGATGACCAGTACACCATCGAGGCGCCACGCAAACGGGACTCCGCGACAAATGCGAGTAGAAGAGATAGGGCGTAGAAGTGAAGCAGCGTAGGTTCAAGGGTCATGCATTTGCTGAAACCGGTCATCGTCCACGACGTCGCGAGTACAAACGCTGAGGCCAGAATAGGCGTTACAGAGAACCGTGCGACACGCATCATCACGTACGTGTATCCGACAATGGGCGTTCCGCTGAGCATCGCAAGAAAACGCAACCCGAAGGGATTCAGTCCGAAGAGTCGAAACGACCCTTCAAGCAATAGGGAATGCACTGGTCATACGACCCATGGGTTCCAGTTGTCTTGTTGCCATGTCCCCCACAAGAAGGCATTTCGCGAGGCGAATCCCCACTTTTCGTCTTAGAGGATAGCTCCGGTTTGCCGATGCAAAGGAGGGTCGGCAGAATGAAACGCCCATCGCACGGCAAATCCGTCCAGGATCCCCAACACAAAAACAAACTGCCAGAATCGCGGGCCTTGCCGTGATACCGATAGAAGGGCGAAACGTGTGCGTGGCGGCGCTCTATCGATGCAGGAACTCTTGTTGCCCATATTGGGAGCTACGCCTCAACCGGCGTAGTCCGGGCTAAGATTTTTCGAGGGGGATGGACTCGTCAATCAGCATGATGGGGATGTCATCGCGGATTGGGTACAGGTATGCCCTGTCTTCGCGAATGAGCCCGCCGTCGATCTTCTCTTCGACCTTTTCGCCGGCCCGGTTCTTCAACGTGCCCTGCTCAATTGCGGCATTCAAAGCGGTGATTGTCGCATCGTCTGCGAGCGCCACCGGCGTCTTGTTCTCGGGACACACGAGAATTTTCAGCAATTCTGGGTCGACCATGATACTCCCCTCTTGGTTCGTTTGCGCCGTATCTTACATGACTTTGGGGTCAGTCCGAAACTTGTACAGGACCTAGTTCGATTCACCTTGCTTCTTGCGCGAAAATGGCCACCATCCTCGTTTCTTCGGCTTCTCGGGTTTCTTTTCTTCCGCCGGTGCCGACACCTCCGGGGTCGTCTCTGAGGGAACCAGCGGAGTCGCGACGGTCTCGGTCTCCGGAGCCGTTGGAGCGGGAGGAGCGATCTCCGCGAAGAATTTGTCGCGCGGTGGCAGACCTTCAGGTTTATGCAAATACAACGTCTGACCGACAGAGAGATTGTTGGCGTCTTTCAGACCGTTCCACCACTGCACGTCGCGCACGTCGAGTTGGTACAGCGAGGCAATCTTCGAAAGCGTTTGTCCCGCTTGTACGACATACTCCGATGGAGGTTCCGTGGGCAGCGGCGGCTCGTCGACAATCGCGAGCGGCGCTTCCACGACAACCGGTTCGGTGGCTGGCGCCACGGCAGGCGTGACGGGGGACTGCACTTCAGGGGTGGTCTCTGGCACGGATACCTGGGCTACCGGCGCCGGCACAGGTTCAAGTGGGAGTGACGCCTCTTGAGAAACTGGGGACTGTGGATAGGGCGTGGCCGCAGCAGCAGGCGGTGAAGCATCCGACGAATTGCCGCGGATTGTCTGCCATGCGGCAATTGCACCGGCCCCACCTAGAAGCAAGGTCGCGGCTATGGCAATCACTGCCGCGCGGGTCTTCTTCTGCTGCATGCGTTTCAGTCCGGTGCCTGAAAGCACGGTAGGTTCATCTTGTGAACGGCTCGTTGAAACGGATGACGAATGATGCGGCATGGGTTCCGTTGCCGACTTGGAATCGGTAAGGGCGACGCCGGGGCGTGGGAGTTCCGCCTCCAACCGCATCAATTCCGTGCGAAAAGCCTGCGCGGACGGCCAGCGGTCTGCCGGGCGCTTGGCCAGCGCACGCCGCAACACACGGTCCATTTCTTCAGGCACGACTCCTAATAGGGAAGAGCGTAGTGGCGGCGGCGTCAGTTGAAGGTGTGCGTGCAGCACTTCGGTGAGTGTGCCCCGGAAAGGCGGTTCACCCGAGAAGAGCTGGTAGAGCAGCGCTCCCATTGCGTAGATGTCGGCGGCGGGCGTGACGGGGCCGAAGGTCGCGGCATCGATCTGTTCCGGCGCCATGTACAACGGAGTTCCCGGAGCGCCTGATCCTGCCACGGTAATCTCTGTGAGTCGATCTTCGACCGCATCTGCGCGCGCAATTCCGAAGTCGGCCAGCTTGGCTATCGGAGCCCCGGATTCATCGCGAGCGATCATGATGTTAGAGGGCTTGATATCGCGATGGACAACGCCCTGCGCGTGAATCCGCGACAACGCGTCGAGTACCTGCGAGCAGATCAGAATGGAACGCTGAGCCGTAAGCGACACGCCTTCCCGCGCATTCCGTTCAAGCAGTGACTGGAGGGTTTCGCCGTCTACGTATTCCATGACCATGTGAATACGTCCTGCCTCGCGAAAGGTGTCGAATATCATGACGATATTGGGGTGCATCCCAACGTTGGCGTGCAGAACGCATTCGCGCTCGATTCGTTTTGCGAAGGCGTCGTCGTCGGCCAATTCGGCGCGGACGGTCTTGATAGCCACCAGGCGACGCAACTGCGTATCGCGTGCAAGACGCACCTCGCCCATGGCGCCCGAGCCAAGCGTTTTCAGAATCTGAAAGCGCCCGTCGGCCCCCAGGGTCTCGTTGGGAGCCTCGTCCGCCGATTCGTCTTCCGGAGATATAGGAGTAGATTCCATCGTTCTGCCTGCAGTTTGCACAACCCGTGGTAATAGTACCACGAGATAGGGATAGGAGGCATCTGAGCAATGCGGGCGCGAACCAGCTTCCCGTTTCGATGGGCTTCCGTCCGGTCCCTGTGCATACGTTCGAAATAACGCACTATGGTATAACACGGACTATACAACAGGGACGGGGGGTCCTCCGATGAAGAAGTTTCCGTTGCAGTTTTCCATGCAGACAATGAAGTGCTCGCCAAAACTGCGCCCCGCTTTATCGCTTGGCCTGGCGATGACAATGCTCGGGATTGCGTGGAATACTACGGCTCAAGCGGAACCGTTCGATATCGCCGCCTTTGCGCTTCCGCGCACACCCGCGAACGAGGTACGATTCGAGGAGCCGCGGGACGTTCAGTCCGTGGAGGTTGAGTTCACGGGCAAGGCGCCCGATGGTGTGTCGATCGCCTACCTGCAGAACCATTGGCCGGAGAACCGGATCGAGAATTACAATCCCGACCACGCGTTTTCATTTGGCTGGACCAAAATAGACGACAGCTTTAACACCAAATGGAAACCCGCCGAAGTCGAAGTCTCCGCGAAATCGACGGAGCGCCTTCAGTTCACTTTTAGGCCGCTGACAACGGAGTTTCCGAAAACAACCGACTACGATGTGACTTTCCGGCGGACGTTGGGAATCCAGGTGACGGGAGCAGATGAAGGCCAAGTGAAGGCTATTCATGTGTATACGGTTTCGAAACCGGCCGTTACTGACCTCCGTGTTGAGTTGGACGCGGGGACCAGGGTGAAGGGAGCGGGGATTTCGCTTTCCGCCTACAACGCCATGATCGAGTCCGTCACCGCTGGCGAAGGGGCGGCTGTAGACGGGAACCGTGTCGTGCTGCATGACGCATCCCCCCGCTCGTTCACGTTGCGCGTGTCTCACATGCTTCCGGAGCATGACCTCTCAGGAGATGAAGGACTGATCACTTTCGCACTTGAAGACGACACCTTCACGATTTCGCTCACGAGCCTTATGAATCAAGGGCCGATATGGTCCGAGGACTTCGGCGTATATGTCACGCGCGCCGAAGACGAAACACCATTTGACGCATATCGCGAGCGCACCGCGGGGGACAAAACGATTGCCGAGTCGGTCCTTGAAGAGCCTGAGCAAACGTATCAGGGCGCATTTGGAGGACAACCAAGGCCGCACACGATCAGTTTCCCGTTGGGTTGCGCCTTGGCTCGGGAACGTTTCCTCGTCGAGGCGAACGGCGATCTATTGGTCCGTCCCAACGATCTCAATGACGTGAAAGGGAAGGACACCGAGCGTTACAAAGCGCACGGCAATGGGCATTTCTATTTTGGACTGGAGAAATGGGAAATCACGTCGCGCGCGCCGAGCGCGGATTTTGCGCCCGTCTTCTCCATCGAAGCGCGAAAGGGAGAACTCAAGATTCACCAGGAGTCCTTGGCCGTTCCGCTCTTGGTTCCCGCCGATTCGGAGAAGTGGGCAGGTGATGACCCCATAGTTGCGATGGTGAAGTTCCGCCTTGAGAACACCGGTACGGCATCGATCACTGCAGAACTTCCGGTCGCGTATGCGCAACACGGCGAGCGAGCGAACAGTTACTACGCGAGAAGCGGCAATCAGGATGATTATGGCGTGACACGCTCGCCGCTGGATGAGCTTGCCCTCGATAACGGTGCGTTAAGAGGGCCCTTCGATTCCGAGGTCGTGCTCCGCGGCAAAGTGGTAACGGATATGCAGGCAGAGCCGGATCCCGTGAAGAAAGCGGTTGTGTACACCAAATCGCTGGAACCGGGTCAATCCTGCGAGCTGCTGCTCAAAGTCCCTTTCATTGCGCTAGAGAACGACGAAGAGCTTGCCGCACTCGACAGACTCGAATTCAGCGCCTGGAAGGAATCGACGCTGCGGTATTGGCGGATCGCGACCAGCAGAGCGGCCACCTTGTCCGCTCCTGACTGGCCCCTGCAGGCCCTTCATGCTGCGCACTTCATGCACATTCAGACCGCCGACATCTCGATGCCGGATGAACCGCGGCTCATAAACACCTCGGTGGGTACGTCGACGTACGGCAACTTCAGCAACGAGTCATGCATGATCATCCGGGAGTTGGATGAACGCGGCGAGAATGAGCAGGCGCAGCGTCGCCTCGACCTCTGGGTGAAATACCAGGGGTCGGTTCCTCAAGCGGGAAACTTCACCGATTTCGACGGCATGTTCTATGGCGCGGGCGGCTACGAGGTCGGGCAGTACAACCAACACCACGGCTGGGTGATTTGGGCCATGAGCGAGCACTATCTAATCACGCGCAACGATGCGTGGTTCCGCTCGATTGCCGAGCCGCTTATCAAGGGCGCGGACTGGGTATTCCGTCAACGCCGCAATACGATGAAGGAACTCGACCACTCGCGCGGATGGGAGTACGGCTTCTTGCCCGCGGGTAGTCTTGAGGACGTGCAAGACTTTCATTATTGGCAGGCAACGAACACGCTCACGTGGCGCGGAGTCGACAACGTAGCGCGCGCGCTAGAAGCGTTTGGACATCCAGAAGCCGCGCGCGTGCGTAAGGAAGCGGATGCCTACAAGGCAGACGTGATGAAGGGCCTGGAAACGGCCCGGCAACATGCTCCGCTGGTTCGGCTCCGCGATGGGCGTTGGGTTCCCTACTATCCGTCGCGGCTTTATAACCGCGGCCGGGAACTGGGTTGGATTCGAGAGACATTGGAAGGTTCGGTGTATTTGCTGCTCTCGGGCATGTACGATCCCAACGGTCGTGAAGCCAAGTGGATACTGGATGACTATCAGGATAACCGCTTGTCGGGGCCGCCCTACGGCTATCCGCGAATCGCATTCAACCGTACCTGGTTCTCGAACGCAGGGTTCTCGATGCAACCCTGCCTGTTGGCGAATCTCTTGCCGTATCTCGATCGCGATGAGCCGGAGCTATATCTCTGGGTCTTCTTTAACGCGTGGAATTCTGTGTACTTGTCGGAATCCAACGCGATGGTCGAGCACCCATCGCCGTGGCTTGGGTGGGCCAACAACGTACTTGTAAAGACAAGCGATGAAGCAAACGCCATTTCATGGTTGCGATACATGTTCGTCTACAGCAAGCCCAAGCTGCTGCATTTAGGCCGAGCGATCCCTCGCAACTGGTTCGGGCAAACCGAGCCGTTCGAGACACAACGCGTCGCCACCGAACACGGAAGAGTAGGGATACGATACGAGCCGAATCCGGTGTCGCGAACCGTTCGTGCGGTGGCCAGTCTTGAACTGCGCGACACGCCTGAACAATTGTTCGTGCGTTTCCGAACGCCCGACAAGACGCCGCTGAAGAGCGTCACCGTCAACGGTCAGGCTTGGTCGAAGTTCGGCGCCGAGAAGGGCGATGTGGACTTGGCAGGACTGAGCGGAAACGTGGTTATTGAGATAGCCTATTAACAAGTTTCATGAGACTCATGGGACCTATGAGTCTCATGGGTCCCATTCAATATTTACGCTGTTTTCCTAACACCCTTTTGTTCGTTGTCCGGACATTCCGTGATTCAGCGGCCAAAATCCGTTAGAATTTCCGAGGGTGGCTAGTTGTTTCAGTCACAGAACCTTATTGGAATTGAGCAGTATCTCTCATGGCTACGATCATTCAACCCCGCAGTTTTCAACACGTCGCGTGCGAAATTCGCACCGATGACCTCACGCGCCAGCTTTATGCGACCGACGCGTCACTGTACGAAATTCGGCCGGAGGCTGTTGCTTTTCCACGCACTGCTCAGGAAGCGGCCGCGGCCATACAGGCCGCCGACGATGCCGGATTGGCCGTCACACCGCGCGGCGCGGGTACCGGCTTGGCCGGCGGCGCAATCGGCGATGGCATGGTCATCGATTTCTCGCGCTACAATCGGGGCATTACGGAGTTCGATGCGGAGAAACGCACGGTCCGCGTGGGTGCGGGTGTGGTGCTCGATCAACTGAATTCTTTTCTGCGGCCGCACGGGTTCTGGTTCGGCCCGGATGTGGCCACAAGTTCCCGCGCGACGCTGGGCGGCATGATCGCGAACAACTCGTCCGGTGCGCACGTCCCGAAGTACGGGACCACCGATGAACATTTGCTTTCCGTGGAGATTGTACTCGCCGATGGCCGTATAGCGACGGTCGGCAACGGACACGATTCGCTGGCCGAACTGCATCGGCAAGTCGAGAACATTGTCAGGCCCAAGGCCGATACGGTGCGCGCACGTTTCCACGACAAGCTGCAGAAACGGTGGCCGGGGTACGGCATGGACCGATTCCTGCGCGCGCCATCTGACCTCGCCAAGATCATTTGCGGCAGTGAAGGGACGCTCGCGTGCATCATGTCCGCCGAACTAAACCTGGTTCCGCTTCCCAAACGCCGCGGCCTCTGCATGCTCTGTTTTGCGTCGGTGCCCGAGGCCATGCAGGCCACAGTTGACATCCTCGATCTCGAACCGGCGGCTGTCGAGCATATTGACGATCTGTTGTTCGATCAGACGCGTGGGCAGCTCGCGTTTCTCGAAGCGCGCGCATTGCTCAAGCTGGATGAAGAGCCATGCAAGTCAATCCTCATTGTCGAGTTCTTTGACGACATTGAAGAGAAACTGGCCGCGCTGGAAAAGCGCAATCTGGGCCTGCGCCACGTGACGTTGACCGATCCCAAGCAGCAAGAACGTATCTGGAACATGCGCAAATCGGGCTTGTCGTTGCTCACCGGATGCAAGGGCCCCTCGAAGCCTGTACCCGGAATCGAAGACATCGCGGTGATGCCGCACCAGTTGCCGGACTACATCAATTCCTTG
This sequence comes from Candidatus Hydrogenedentota bacterium, assembly GCA_019695095.1. Classification (NCBI taxonomy): domain Bacteria; kingdom Pseudomonadati; phylum Candidatus Hydrogenedentota; species Candidatus Hydrogenedentota bacterium. Next base: position 87,390 of record JAIBAQ010000003.1, on the reverse strand, counting down.
ACGGCGCTGCTGGCGCGCATGGGACTGAGTGGCTCGTACTACGGTCATGCGGCGTCGGGTTTGATGCACGTGCGCCCCGTGCTCGATCTGCATACGGCAGAGGGGATCGCGAAGTACCGGCAGCTTTCCGACGAAGTTGCCGCGCTGGTGCTGCAATTCAAGGGTTCGCTCTGCGCCGAACACGGCGTTGGCATTGCGCATACCGAGCATCTTCCGGACCAAGTCGGCCCTGAGTTGCTGCAGGCAATGAAGGACATCAAAGCGGCGTTCGACCCGAAGAATCGTTTCAACCCGGGGAAGATTGTCGCCGACGAGCACTGCTACAAACTCGATGAGAATTTCCGGCACGGTCCATCTCGCAACATCACTCTGCCTTTTGAGCCGCTGCTCGCGTTTGCGGCGAAGGACGAAGGGTTTATCGGCAACCTCGAGCAGTGCAATGGCTGCGGCGGCTGCCGCAAGGACCCGCCGACGATGTGTCCGACGTTCGTCGCGACTGGCGAAGAAATCATGTCGACGCGCGGCAGGGCCAACGTCATTCGCACAGTGTTGCAGGGGCGGCTTGATGGAACGGCGAATCCGCTGCAATCGCGGTATTTGGAAGAGGCGCTCTCCAATTGCCTGGCGTGCAAGGCCTGCACATCGGAGTGTCCTTCCAACGTCAACATGACGTTGCTCAAGTCCGAGCTTGTGCATGCGCGCCATCAGCTCGAAGGGGTCTCGCTTCGCGAGCGCATGATCAGCCGCGTCGACATCCTCGGCGCATTGGGGACCATCACGCCGCGTATCGCCAACGCAGTTATCGCGAACACATGGGTTCGCAAACAGATTGAGCGCGTCCTTGGCATGACCGCCAAGCGCCCGTTGCCTCCCTTCGCGCTCGAACGGTTCGACCGCTGGTTCAAGCGGCGTCTCGCGCCCAAGAAGGGCACGCGTGGCAAGGTCATCCTGTGGGACGATACCTTCGTGCGCTTCTACGAACCCAACGTGGGCAAGTCCGTGGTGCAGGTGCTTGAAGCGGCGGGATTCGAAGTCGCGCTCGCCGAAGGACGCAAGTGTTGCGGACGGCCCGCGTTCAGCGTCGGCTGCCTCGATACCGCGCGCGAGTTTGGCCTGCACAACGTTTCGTTGCTGAAAAACGGTACGGAGCCAATCATCTTTGTAGAACCCTCGTGCTACTCGATGTTCGCACAGGATTACCGCGAATTGAAGATCCCGGATTGGGACAAGGTCGCAAAACGCTGCATTCTATTCGAGCAGTTCCTCTACAATCTGCTTGAGAAGGAGCCCGACGCACTCCACTTCGCCGACGGATTCACGTGGGTCGCCGTTCACGGGCATTGCCACGCGAAGGCCCTCACCGACACGAGTATCGTGCCCAAGCTCTTCTCGAAGCTTCCCAACAGCACCGTCACCATGCTCAACACCGGTTGCTGCGGTATGGCCGGAGCCTTCGGCTCGCTGAAATCAAAGTACGATCTCTCCGTGAAAGTAGCTCAACCACTCGTCGAGCAGATCAATAACCTTACCGCGGGCACCGATGTCGTCGCGGCGGGAACAAGCTGCCGCCACCAAATCGATCACCTGACGCCGGTAAAGCCGCTGCACTCCGCGGAGGTCTTTGCGCGGGCGTTGAGGAAAGACGAGTAGGGTTTGGCTAAAGTGACGATGTCCGTTGCGCCACGGCGGCGGGATTCTGTCCGTTGAGAGTACTCCGCTGGAGTCGATAACTGCCCGTCAGACGCCAGGATTTCAGGGTGGGGCCCATTCGCAACAGCACAAACGTGCAAACGCCAAACGTGATTCCTACAAGCCACGCAGCCGAAGTCGTGAACACGTAAATGCATGGGGGGAGGATGGCCGCAATAAGAAGTGCCGCAATACTGGGCACGTGCACTCTGTCATGCGACGGAATGAGTATCCGTTTGAGGCGAATACGCGCGACAATGCTCAACGGAGAGCGAGTGCGCGGAGTATACACAGCAATGCGCACACACACTGCGGCCAGTGTGGCAAAGAGACACAGACCCGAGACGCTGTAGACTTCGTTGGGCAAGACGTCTAATGAACGCCCAAAGAGCAAGAATCCGCCCGTGACTACGAGTCCGGCCCACAACGCCACCAAGGCGGCCATTACGTGGGAGATATGCGGCCACTCCTCGCGAGGCCCGAGATCAGACAACGGCCAGCCAACCTCGCTTTCGTCGTACAATTTCGCGATGGGTGTGGAACCGGTAAGAACGTCATTCCCCCGCAGCGACAATTCGAACACGTTCGGTCTGCCTGTCTCCTGAGTATTCCACGGAAGTCCTTCCAGCGAATACGCCGCTGCCCAACGGAGTAGTGGCGGCAGTACCAACAGAAGAGCAACTCCGCCCACGGTTGAGCGCCCCAAGAGAAGCGCAGCCGGCAAGACAAAGCCAAGGGCTGCGTATAGCTGAAGTTCGCGAGTCCGATACGCCGCGTTTCCCAGTACTAGCGCATAACCGGTAAACAGACAGAGTATCGACCCGTACCAAGGAGTGACCTGAAACGCTATGGACAGCCCCAGGCAAAGGAGTACGAAAGGCAGGTCTTCAATAACCAGCTCCAGTGGGCCTAATGGCAGTTCCTGCTTCCCGTTGTACGGAGTACTCCGCAACCAGAGAAAGTAGCCCGCGTTGAATATAGGATGGAAGGCAAAAACGCGGTAAGCACCGTAAACGGTCGCGGCCACACTAAGCCCTATACGCAGTACGTTCAAATTCAACGCGTTCATCTCCGCGATGTAGTCGGCATTTTCCGCGAGACCGTAAGCGTAAGTGCTGTACCAGGCCCAACAATAGAATCCCGTTGGAACCAGCAAAGCGGAGTAAAAGACGATGCCTACCATTGGATGATTTGGCCACAATTGAAACACTCGGCGCATCATGACCGCGACCCTTCGAAGTACTTTTCGATGTTCTTCAGTGTGTCTGGACTCAGCATCGTTTCAAGCACATCCTGCAAGGAACCGGAGACACCTGTCGCGGCGCGCAGGCCATCCGCCGTGTCGTAAGCCAAGACGTTTCCATCCCGCAAAATCGCGATACGTTCGGCCACTTCCTCGACAATCTCGGGGACCGGCGTTGTTATTAGTGCCGTAATATCGTTGCGGGCGGCAAGTCCTTGCATGACCCTCTTGAGGGCAAATAGCGCGGACGGATCGAGTCCTCCCGAGAACGGTTCGTCCAAGAGAAGGATAGGAACATCGCTGACCAATGCGGAGCAAATCGAGATCTTCTTCTGTTGCCCGGTTGAATACGACTTTATCGGCGCATCAATTTGGTGCGTCAAGTCAAACAGTGGTGCGAGACGCTCAATATGATCGAAAAGCCGGTTGTATGCGACGCCATAGAGTCGTCCGACGTTCAGGAGAAACTCGCGACCAGTTTTGTACACCGGAAGCCATGGATTGTCGGGCAGGTAGAAGACACGTTGCCGTATCTTCAATTCAGCCACTTCGCTGCTCCTGCGCCGGAGACCATCGATTTCGACATATCCTTCTTGCGGCGCTAGCATTCCCGCGACGGTTGCGAGCAGCGTGCTCTTGCCCATCCCGTTGGGTCCCATCACGGCGACAAGTTCGCCCGTAGCGACGCGCAGGTTCAGGTTCTTGAGAATTGGCCGCACGCCGTAGTGCTGGGTCAAGTTCACGATATCGATCATAGTGCAAGTCTCCCTCAAACACTTTGATGCTGATGTCGAGCGAGACGGTTTATCCGTGATCCCCCCTCCTGGAACGTTCGACACCGATTCGATACTATCTTGTACTAGTGCTGCGTTCAAAGAATGCGTGCGCCAGTCTCGGAATTGGACTCACACGGGTAATTCACTTCACTTCAATAACCAGGAGACGACCTAATGCCTACCGTCCTGTGGGCTTTCGGCTTTCTGTTCTTCTTTCAACTGTTCACACTCTACGTCGAGAGCATCTACCGTCTGTCGTTGACGAAGCTCTCCATGGGGCCCGAGATGTATGGCGTGTTCTTTATTCTGGCCCCCCTGCTTGTGCTTCTCTTGGGCCGTCACGGCGCGCGATTTCTCTCGCGCATCGCAATCGCGGGAATTTTGTTCACCCGTTGTCTTGCGCCCTACCTCGGCGCACGCGCACAAATCGTTAATTCCGGAATCGGCGTTGCCTGCTTCCTTGTCCTTTTCTGTTACGTTCTTTCCTCCTCGAACCGCTTCTCCCGGCCCGATTGGGCGAGCGCCATCGTGCTTGCGGTGCTGGGCTCGGTGATCTTGCGCAGTTCGATATGGTCCACGTTTGACCTCTCACTCGATCCGGCTGGATTCGCGGGTGCGACCGCCGTATTTGCAGTTCTGATAGTGCTTGCTCGCAGTGCATTGAAGGTCTCTGCAAGCCCAGATGCGTCCGTGCCCGAGCCGAACGTAAACGTTGATTCCGGCGCGTTCGCAACAGCCATCTCCAGCGTGCTCGTTCTTTTCCCGTCATTGGTTTTGCTTTATCTGATTGCCACCAGTCCCGGTGTCGTGAGTGCGTGGTCTGGCTGCAATTATTCGGTTGTCATCGTCCTCGCAACACTGTCGTGGATGGCGGCCGCATGTGTCGCCGCGCATGTATCCGTGGGCAGGGGTATGCTGGCTTTTTGGAATGTACTGTTTTTGACTAGCCTGTTGGCGGGTATTTTCGCCAACCGGGTTGCGTTCCCCGCCACACCCGATGCCCCCGCGCTGATCGTGGCGGGAGATGCATGGTGGCAGCATATCCCGCTCTATGTGATGCTTCTGCTTTCGCCCGTCCTCGCGTTCAATGCCGCGCGGGTGTTGGAGAGGCCATGTGCTTCCGTGCGTCTGTCGGCGGCGGCCGTCCTCATCGGTGGACTGCTGTTGCTTTTGCTACCGATTCTGCTCGTCTTCAGCAACGTATGGGCCTATGTGCAGCCGGTGAGCGGAATGCTTCGCAACAAGTTCTATCTGCCATTCCTATTGGCGGGAGTGCTGATTCTAATTGGTCTCGCCTTCTCAGGCGCTCGGACTTCGCCGGGAGCGAGCAGAGTCCGTGCCGTCTGGGTCAGGGGTGCTGCCGCAGTGCTTGGAATCGTTTTTCTTGCGTGGTTTGGATTCAACCGGACGGTCCTGGCTCGAGTACCATCGGTAGAGAAATCGGGGGCGATCGATCGTCTACGGGTCATGACGTACAACTATCAACAGGGGTCGGAACTCAACGGTGATCAGTGTTACCTCACCCAAATGCGTCTTATTGCGCGCATCAATCCCGATATCCTCTTTCTGCAGGAGAGCGACACGCCGCGGCCCTCTGGCGGTAACGTGGATTCGCCAAGACTGTTCGCGGACGCATTGGGCTACTACCTCTATTTCGGTCCAAAGACCGTAACCAATACGTTCGGGACGGCGATCCTATCGCGTTTCCCGCTGGAGAATCCGCGCACGATCTTCACCTACAGCGACACCGACGAGGTGGGCACGTCGATGGCGGAGATTGAGGCAGGCGGGCGCCGCATCGCGCTTTTCGATAACCATCCAGGGGGAAGCGATGCCGTCATGCACGCACACGCCGACGCGTTGGTTTCGGAAGCCAAGGGTCATAAGCACGTCATTGCGGCCGGCGATTTCAACTTCCAGCAAACGACGCCGTATTACGCCAAGGTCACGGCGGTGCTGCAGGATTCCTGGCTGGTACTGCGTCCTGATGCAGTCGGTACACCCGAGACTATTCTCGGCGGTAACGCGTCGGATAGCGAACGCTTCAACATGAGCGATCGAATCGACCATGTCTTTGCGACGAAGACTTTCAAGCCGACCGAAGCGCAGTACATCCTGACACCGGAGTCGAAAACGGATCATCCACTGTATTGGTGCGAGCTTCTCTATCAGTAGAAGCAATTGCGAAGTGACTCGCAGTGCTTGCTGGGATAGAATGAAGAAGCCGACGTAGCGGAGGCACATCTTGCGGAGAATTCTGAACGTGTTCGGCGCGTTGTTAGTCGGGTTCGTACTCGGTTTCGCGCTCCTCGTCGGAGTGTGCGTTGCCCTGAACTCGCGCACCCCTGCGCCAACGGATCTTTCCCACAGCGAACAGCTTAGCCATCCTCCCGCTCCGTTGCGCGAACCGGTCACCCTGAAGATTGTCACGTTCAATATTTGGGATCTCTACGCGCTCAGTACCCGGCGCGCAGAACGCATGGCCTTAATCGGCGAAACCCTTGTCGGATTGAATCCTGACATCGTCGGATTTCAGGAAGCATGGGTGGAGGCCGACCGCGCAATTATTCTGAAGCGGCTAGAAGAAATTGGTCTGGTCAACAGCCAATATTTCCGCAGCGGTTTGGTTGGTAGCGGGTTGCTTGTGGCCAGCCGCTATCCCATCGCAGAGGCATTCTTCCACAGGTATACGCAAGGGGGCATCCCGTATCGCGTGGATCATGGCGATTGGTGGGCGGGTAAGGGTGTTTGTGTCGCCCGTATAGCGTTACCAAATGATGTGGGATATTTGGACTTCTTCGATACCCACACCCACGCGCAGTACGGCCTAACCCTCTACGATTCCATTCGTCTCAGCCAAGCCCAGGAACTCGCCGCTTTCATCAACAAAGCCGCGACAGGGACTTCTCCGGCTATCGCGGTGGGCGATTTCAACACAAAAGCGGACCAAGAGCAGTACAAGACTCTCGTCGAGACTGCGAAGCTCAAGCGCGTTATGAAGATGGAGAGCCGGATTGACCACGTGTTCGCCGTGGAGTCACCTCGTTATAGGTTCGAGGTGGTCGACACCGTCCAGATCGGAGTTGATGACCGAAAGGAACGCATACGGTCGGGCATGAGCGACCACCCCGGCTATATGACCACCGTTCGGATTGTGCCGGCGGGAACGCTGTAGGAGAGCGAATTGCGCCGCGACCCTGCCGAGTGGGCCGGGCCACTTGAGTATTACCACTGAGTTCAGTAAGGAGTGTCGAAATGCGGAAGTGGCGCCTTGAGAGTGGAGCTCTGGGCATTGCGGTGTTTGCTTCAACCGTGTGCGCCATTTGGAACGCTGTTGACGAGTTCGGGTTGTTGCGAGATTGGTCCACTGTGGCGATTGCGGTTTGTACGTGGCTGGCGATTCCCTGGCTTGTTGGACTTCAAGGTACGTTTACCTCCAAAGCCTCCACCCGGCGCGTGAATCTTGCGCTCTCCGTCTGCTTTGCAGCGCTTTTTGCCTATTACGCGAGTAACGGCTCGTCGGCAGACCACGGCGAGGGGGCTCCGCATATGAATCTCGTCATAGCGCCCATTCTGGTGCTGTTTGCCACTCTGACTGTCTGGGGTTCCGTGCTGCTGCTACGCGGGCTGGACCGGCTTCGGGCCGCCAAGTAGCCGGATTTCTGATTGTCGTGAATGATGATGCATGCGACCAAGGCTGCGGCATATCCGTCCACTGACTTCGCGAGCGCATTAAGCAGCCTCCAACCTGCGTTACAGTCCAGTCCGACGTCCAGGAATGGCACGGCACGGCCTCCCTTAATACCCCATAGACGAAATGCTATGTTCAGGCGTAGTATGAAGGTGTAATAGGTCTTCTTCGGGGGAGAAAAGGGGGTGACACGGGCATCACACTCGCCGGTCTTTGTGCAGTGTTTCGTGGTGTAGAGATAATTGGCGGCGCACCAACGGGTCCTTGGTGTGAAGTCGAACAAAGCGTCTATTGGCAAGGGGGCATCTATGAAGTCCAGGGGTTTTACGCTGATAGAATTGTTGGTTGTAATTGCAATCATCGGTATTTTGGCGGCTATTCTATTGCCTGCTCTAGCGCGAGCCCGAGAGGCAGCGCGCCGGGCGTCCTGCCAGAATAATCTCAAGCAGATGGGTCTGATCTTCGCGATGTATACGAACGAATCAAAGGGAGAGAAGTTTCCGCCCATCAAAGTCCTGAATTGCGAAGGAGAGAATGCGCAGGATGCAACTTTTGACGGTCCGTCGCTATATCCCGAATACCTGACAGATGTGAACATCTGCGTTTGCCCGTCAGATTCCGACCGGGATAACGTGCTGAACGGCTTTCACCAAAACGGCGATCCCAGTCTTCCAGTCGAAGTGTGCAAGCTGGCTCGTGGCAGCTACTACTACCTGGGCTGGGCGTTCTACGAACCGCACATTCTTCTGCCGGGCGCAGTGGTGCCGACAACGCTGGCGGGCGTCGACCTGAGCACAGTCGGCGGCGTCGTGGCCTTCGCGTCCACGTTGTTTGACGCGGATCTGATAAACGGGTTCGTTGACATGTATACCAACGGATTCTCGCTTGAGGACAAAGAGAGTGATTTGGGGCCCGTGCCACGGTTACGCCAGGGCATCGAGCGTTTCTTCGTGAGCGACATCAATAACGCCGCGGCGAGTGCGGTCGCATCCAGTGGAATTCCCGTGATGTGGGATGAAATCGCCGTATACGGCGGCGCCACCACCTATAACCACGTTCCAGGCGGCGGTAATTGCCTGTACATGGACGGTCACGTCGAGTGGCTTCCGTTCCACAGCAAGTTCCCGTCGAATGTTTCCGGCGTGGTGCTGAGCAGCGCGTTCTAGTCAGACTTCTCTAGACTCGGTATCCGGCGTGTCCTAAGTGGGACGCGCCGGATACCGAGTTATCAGGTCCCGAGGCGTTGCGAGACGATTCTCTACCGATTTCATCAAGCAAGCGTTCCAGATCGACATGAGGAATCATTTTAGACTGAACGGCGCCTGCACGCCGCATCTCCCCCGCATTGCACCACTATTCTCACGCACCAAACCGAGCATGTATCCAATCGAATCCGGCCTTTCACGCCATGATGTCCAAAACGGGCCTCTTGATTGTCTTATAGGTCAGAAAGGACTGGTTCTCCGTGTTGGAAAGTCAACAACTCGATGACGCAGAGATCGTTCGGAAGGTGTTGTGCGGGCACCGCGAGGCATTTGGCATCCTCGTGGAGCGGCATCTACCTTTGGTTCACGCGTTGGTGTATGGCCGCGTGTCCAATCCGGCAGAGGTCAAAGACCTTGTCCAAGATGCCTTTCTCAAGGCATTGGAGAAACTGGACACGCTTCGTGATGCTGCAAAGTTCCGGCCGTGGCTGGCCGCCATCACACGAAACGTCTGCACCAACTTCCGCAAAGCTGAGCACCATCGCGAAGGCGTATTGCTTGAAATGTCGCGCAGTCAGCACAGCATCCCGGCCCCGGATCGGCACGAACTTCACGCGGCGTTGCGTCGCGAGATTCATGCATTGAACGAGGACGACCGCGAGGTCCTCATGCTGCACTACTTCGCAGGATTCAAGATACGTGAAGTCGCGCAGGCTCTGGATATTTCGCAAGACGCTGCTGCCAAGCGCATCCAACGTGCGCGCCGCGCTCTTGGCGAGAGAATCGTGGACGAACTGGGATCGGCGTTGGAGTCCGAGCGGCCTTCTTCTGACTTGCCGAGGCGTGTCATGGTTGCGGCGATGGCCTTTCCGACGAACTGGACCGTTGTCCCTGCTACGGCAGGCGGGGGAAGCACTCTGTGGATCTGGATTCGACCTTTGGAGGTACTGCTAATGAAGAAGGCCGTTGTAGGAGCATTGTCGCTGGCGCTTATAGCCTTGGGGGCGTGGTATGCCTTGCGGCAGAGTTCACCCCAATCCCCAAACACCTCCGTTCCGCCAGACAAACAAGCGGTTTCCGACGGAGTTCCGCCCCCCGCGGATGAGACTCGGCAGACTGAGAGCAATCGGAATGGCGACAGTCTGGCGCCCGAGAGTGATGGTACTCCCAAGGGCAAGGAAATCGGTGCAGAAGCGGCGTTGCCCGAGACGACGCTCCGCAAGCCGCAGGACCCCAATAGGAAGCCTGACGCAACACCAGCGTCATCTCTCACAATCGAAGGACTTGTAGTCACCGAAGACAAGGCCGGCGAGACCCCCGTGAGCAACGCGCGAATCTTCGTGGGTCCGCGACTGCCCTTAGACGAATCAATGCGCCTGCAGAATACGCTTGCCACTTCCGCCTCAGACGGCACGTTCCGAGTGGAGGACGTCTCTGTCTCGGACGAAAATCAATGGGTATATGCATGGCATGCCGATCTGGCGCCCGGATGGGTAAGTCTTCCGTCGCAGCCGGAGGGTACAGTCAAGATCAGGGTCGTAATGACCAAGGGGGGGACCGTAAGTGGCCGCGTTGCAGTCGGTGGAGTACCTGTCGCGGGAGCAACCGTACAGGCGGCGTCTGTCACGGAAGTGGGCCAGACGACCACTGGACCCGACGGCAAATATGAATTAGAGAATCTCCCTCAGGGAGACTTGGGCATATTGGCAAAGCTTCCCGAAGGGGGACGGTCATTAGTGCGGATGGCCTCCTTGCTCACCGGCACGACGACGCCTGTCGATTTTGACTTCAGCGAAGTGACTTCTTCATTGCAGGGCATGGTGACATCCCGGGGAGAGCCCGTATCTTCAGGAATGCTGAGGATGACGGTCACGACTACCAATGGAGAGGTAGAGCGCTTTGAGGGAACGATCCAGGCCGACGGAAGCTACTCATTTTCCGAAGCGCCGAGCGGGACATGTGCTCTTGTGGCCAGTGTCGAACTGGAGAGCGGTAATCGGGCTTCCAAACAGGTCGCATTCTCAATTGCGGAGAATGAAGCGCACGTGGAAAACATCGACTTCAATCTGACGACGGCTGTTCGAGGCACCATAACTATTCCCGATACGGTTAAGGACGGGGCGATCGTCGCGCTTCGTGGCGAGGTGAAGATCGATACGTTATCCACGGAGTTGCTGACTTCGCTGGAACCCTTGATTGCGGCCTCGGGCCGGATTAAGGATGGAGCATATAGCTTTGACGGCCTAGACCCGGGAACATACACCATCGTGGCCTTCGCGTACACGGAACTGCCCAATAGTGACGCCGAAGGCCTCAACACGATGCTTTCCAAGGCGCTCTTTGCCTCGTCGGTCGTCGAACTGAAGGAGGGCGCGGAAGCGGTGGTCGATTTGACCCCGACCCTTTGACCGGGTTGATGAAACCTCGCGGCGAGAACCTGTGTCTATGTCAATGAATATTCTGTCCTTTCGACTCGTCTCTTGGGAGACCGTGACATACCATTGGCAGGAGCCGGACTCGCATGCGAACGATTCTTCCCGCATTATTGACAGCACTCGTACCCTTCACCGCGATTGGCGCTGACACCGCGCCGCAAACGCTCGATTCGGTCGAGCAGCAGATTGGTGAGGCGTGGAAGAAGATTGAGTCCTATACGGCCACGTTGCATTTGGAGGGCAACATTCCCAAAGGGATCATGACGATCGCCATGAAGGGCAGCGGCCCCTTCGAATTCATGAAGATTGACGGCAAACCGCATTACCGCTCCGAGCTGACAAATACAGTCGATATCGGGATTCCCCTTCCTGAAAGCATGGCTCAGCAGAACATATTGACTGTGTTCGACGGAACAACGCTCTACACGCAGATGTCGATGGCGGGACGGCAGAAGGCCGCGAAACGGGACCCGAACTCGGGTACGAGCCGCAGCCCGGAAAGCGGCAAAGAGATGTTTGACTCGCTGCGCAAGAAAGGGGATCTGACGTTACTTCCCGATGCGGAAGTTGACGGAAAACCGGTCTTCGTGCTTGAGGTCAAACCCAAGCCCGAGGATCAAAAAGACGCCCCCGTTACCATTGCTGCCATCCGCGTGTACGTCGCGAAAGAGTCGGGCATTCAGGTTAAATCGGAGTTCCTGGACGCGGCGAACAAACCGTTTACGACAGTCCATTACACCGATATCGCGCTCAACGCGAAAATCGACCCCAGCCGATTCGTCTACACACCGCCGAAGGGCGTGAAGGTGGAAGACTTGACCGGCGGGAAACCTATGGACATGACCTTTTAGCGTAAGCCGCAAGCGGAAGCGCTTCCCCTGCCCGGCTGCCCTACCCCGCGTATTGCTCACCGTGTAACCGGATCGTTACCATGCCTCGCAAGAATTGCGGAAGGAAGGGGTATTCACGGCAATGGACCAGATCCTGTTCTTAGCGCCGCTGTTGGCTTATGTGGCCGTGGTGGTGGGTGTAACGGCGACGATGCGGAGCCGTCCGGAGGACGGGGAGTACTTCTTTGCGGGGAAACGTTTGAGCGGAGTTCAGGCGCTGTTGTCGGTGGTGTCGTCGGAGACGTCGGTCGCGACGACGGTGGTGTTTCCGGCAGCCGGACTGACGGGCGGTTATGCGCTCGTGTGGCTCTTGATGGGCTATATCGCGGGGCGCACGATTGTCGCGGTGTTTTACCTCCGGAAGCTGTACGACTCGGAACGCCTGACGATCTATCAGACAATGAGCGCGCAGCACCGGATACTGGAAGGGGCCTACCTGCTGGCGAAGTACATCTCCGGGGGAGTGCGCTACTTTGTCGGCGGCTACGCGCTAGCGCAGATCTTGCCTGCACCGGAGTTTGTGAAATCCATACACGGCGGGCCGACGGCGATGTGGATCGTCGTGGTGGCTGTCTGTGTCGCGGCGTACAGCCTGACCGGCGGCCTACGCGCCGTGGTCGTGATGGACCAAGTGCAGAGTGTGTTGATTGTAGGCACGGGGCTGTTCCTGTGCTTCTACCTGGCGCGTTTGATTCCGTCAGGCGCGCTGACCATGCCCTCGTTTGTGGATTTGGATCCGTCGAAGGCGACATTCTCGCCTATCATGCTGCTGGGCGGGGCCGTGTTGTCGATCGGATCGCACGGCGCAGACCAGGATTTGCTCTTGAGAATACTCTCGACACGCAGCTTTCGCGCAGCGCAACGGTCGCTAATCTTGTCGGGGTTCGGAGCCGCACTGTTAATCAGTTTGTACCTGACCGTGGGCTACTTGCTGCGGTATTCGGGCATAGCAGACTTGAACGCGAAGTCGCCGCTGGCAGACTACGTGATGCGGGGCGACCTGCCGGTATTGAAAGGGGTCTTTCTTGTGTTGCTGGCGGCGGCGGCGATGTCATCGCTCGACTCAACGATTCACTCAACGGGTGCGGTGTGGAAGTCGCTGATGAACTCGTCACGCCAAGGACGTGTTTGGTCGGCCATGTCCTTGTTCATCATGATTGCGTTCGCAGTCTTCTTCATCAGCATTGAGAAGCGCCACCCCGACTTCCTCGCGCTGTGCATGGGCTCCATGAATTACATCAACGGCGGGCTCATTGGCGTCTTTACTGTATTCACCTTCCTTCCCGGGCGCTTGCGTGGGCTCGGCGTCGGACTGGGGTTGATTGCCGGGTTCAGCGTGACCGCGGTGTGCGAGTGGGCATTCACGAATCCGGTTCCGTGGACCTATACCGTGCTGCTTTCGTCGAGTTCGTCGTTTGTAGCCGCGCTCGCAGGTTCCTTGCTTGGATCGTCCATGAGCGGGGCAAATCAGGCTGAGGCCTAGCCCGAATCGCAATTCTCGACTTTTCGGCTCGCTCCGCTATAATCCTGCGGGCTTCTCCATTGCGGGGAATGTTGCGCTATCTGCGTTCAAGGGGAGTCATTGTGAATACGTTCATGCGTCGATTGGGGGCGTTGTCGCCGGTCATCACGTTTCTGGCGATGTTCTTGTTCTTTGCATTGATTTCGGACACCTTCCTCAGTTCCGAGAACCTCTTGAATATTCTGCGCCAGAATTCCGCGCTGGCCGTGATGGCCGTGGGGATGACCCTTGTGCTGCTCATTGGTGAAATCGACCTCAGCGTGGAGGGCATGGCGATTCTCGCGGGCGTAACGACGGCAGCGTTGTATCAGGTACTTTCTGCAAACGCGGGCTTGCCTGCGGTGGTTGTTCAGGGCGTGCCGATTCTCGCGGCTCTTGTAGTTGCTCTCCTCTTCGGACTTGTTACGGGCAGCGGAACGGCACGGCTTGGGGTGCCTTCCTTCATGATGACGCTGTCGATGTTGCTGATTACGAAAGGCATTGCCCTGCGCATCACGCGCGGCAGTCCCATATTCGACATTCCCCCCGTGCTGTCGTTCATCGGAAACAAGTCGTGGCGCGTAGTCACCTTTGGAAACACGGCGATCGAGATTCCGTACATTACGATGGTGGCGGCGGTCTTTCTCGTTATGGCGTTCATTGTGCTTCGCTTTACACGCTTTGGGAGGCATATCTACGCAGCGGGCGGCAGCCGAGTGGCCGCGGAATTGTCGGGCATCAATGTTAAATGGGTCACGACTATTCCGTTTTGTGTCTGTTCGGTCACCGCGGCGTTTGCCGGCATCTTGCTGATAGGCCGTCTGGGCAGCGCTCAGTCGGGTGGACTCGACAACATGCTGATTCAATGCGTGTCCGCTGTCGTACTGGGCGGCACATCGCTTTTCGGAGGCAAAGGCGGCATCGCCAACACGGTAATCGGCGTATTAACGCTAGGCGTCCTCTACAACGGATTGAATCACGTGCAGATCGACATCTACTTGAAAGACGCGATCAGCGGCACCATTCTGATGGCGGCGCTCGTGCTCAATGTCACGATGTCGCGAATCCGAGGCAACTAGGAACTTTTGCTAACGCTGTTCACTCGGGAAACTTGTCGATTAGCTCGCCATCTTTGCCGAATGCCGTGTAGGTGACGCCGGCGGGGGTCACATCGATCACCCAGAAGTGACCTGTCTGCAGTGCTTTGGCTTCATACCACCGCAGGTCGCCTTCAATCTCTCTCGGATCGACACCGAAACTGCCATCACCGATATAGAGGGTGCCATCGGGCGAAACCTGGTTCCCGCGCAGCAGGTGTGTGCGCTTGAAGGTGTGGTCGTGGTTTTCGAACGCGGCGGTCAGCTTGTATTGGTCGAACAAAGGCAACCAGTGTGTGCGCCCCAGGACGGAGCCTTTGCCCTCGAAATCGCGGTGGCTGGGATACAAAGGCACATGGTAGACCGCAAAACGATAGGGCACATCCTTGTTTCTCTCAAGCGCCTGATTTAGCCATTCTCTTTGCGCGCCATCGTGCGGCGCGATGTGTCCCGAATCCAGTACGAATAAAGCGATGTTCGATCCGAACTTGCGTTCGTAATACGTCAACTCCGATTGGCGCCCGAAGTACTCGAAATAGAATCTTGCGCGTTCTTTCGGATCGGGCGAATCGCTCTTGTTGGTTTCGTGATTACCGATGGCGGTCACAACAGGGATGGTCCGGCCATTGGGCGTAATCATGAGCTTCTCCCAATTGTCGAACCACCGATCCCACTGCTTATAGTTCTGCACATCGGCGTTGGCGTAGGCGATATCTCCGCCCACAACCAAAAACAACGGGTCCTTTTTCGCCGCTTGTTTTAACAGCGCTTGAGTCAATGGCGTCGAATCCATGTCGCCGCCCGTAATGAAGCGTATCGGCTCGTCTCCGGCGGGTACCGTACGAAACCACCGCTCTTCTGTGAACCCGTCCTGCACGCTTCCCGCCGTAAAGTAATAGTTGGTGTCCGGCTTTAGGCCGCGCAGTGTCACCGTGTGAATGGTGCGTTCCACAGGAAGCCCCGGAACTTGGAGCGTAG
This sequence comes from Candidatus Hydrogenedentota bacterium, assembly GCA_019695095.1. Taxonomy (NCBI): domain Bacteria; kingdom Pseudomonadati; phylum Candidatus Hydrogenedentota; species Candidatus Hydrogenedentota bacterium. The sequence goes on along the minus strand of JAIBAQ010000003.1, from coordinate 71,885 downwards.
TTCCTTCCGCCTGATACGAATACCCACGCAGATGCTTGCGCGATTTTGTGTCGTACCGAACCGTCGAGTCTTTTATCGGCCGCTCCGTTTGATAGTTGACGGTGATCGATGTGCTTGGATCTCCGGGATAGGTCAAATACAGATAAATGGGTTTCGCCTGAGCGGAGACGACAAGCACCAGAAGGCTTACCGTCGCAATGAAGGCGCGGGAGATACTGCTCAGTTCATTCTTGAGACTGTTCGGCATGTTTCTTCCTCTCTCCAATACATAGGACCGATTCGTCGGATCCGGCGGATCGGTCCTACAATCTCGTGACATGATTGCTCGGACAGAATAGCACGTGTGGCCGGACATGAGAAGCTTTGAGGTAAGACAGGAATGAAGAATCCCTGTTGTATGCTTTAGCCCTTTGGAGACGGTGGCTTGTGTGTGATTGCATCAACGCTATACCAGACCGTCTTTCCGCAAAGAATGCCCTCCTTGCGCATTTCGTCCAGCAAGCGCGGTATGGGTTCACTCCGAATCAGTGTCTCACCTGAACCCTCGTTCTTCCACTTCACAAAGAGATACCACGCAATCGTCTTTGCGGTCTCGCCGCCGAAGAGATAGTTGACTTCACGGGCTCCCGCGTATATCAAGGCGGCAGTCAGACGGCCTCGCCAGTTTCGAGAGAACGATTCTCTTGCGGCTAGCGCGATATTCAGCCGCGTGTAAGAACAGCTGGTGTATTCATCACGAATCGATTGGGCCGTTCCGCTTAGAAGCTGTCTCCATTGCGCGGATGTTCGTGAGCTGGTATTGACAAACTCGGCACAGAGACGCACACAGGAGTCGCAGACATTGCACATGCGTCCGCTAAAGAGAAATAAGGCTTGGTCTGTCCTTCTTCTACAGAGCGAGCACGCTTCCTGTCTATGTCCAGGACTTTCCTTTTCCTCCAGCGCAGCAAGACACTCAGGATCGTCAAGCGCCGCTTCAAACGAAATCACGCAGAGAGCACAGATTTTGAATTGGGCCGCAGACAGGACAATCTCCGTGTCGGGCTCTTGCTTGCCACAGAATGAGCACGCCGGAGATATGCAATCGCTACGGCTCATAAGCGGCTTCTTCCCTCCCGGCAGATGTGGCGACTATCTCGTTTTCGATATCTGCTGCACCACAGAGTTCCGGGTGCGAATCGCCAACAACTCGCGGACAAGCGTGTTCGTATTCTGCGGAGTAATCCCCGTCTCCGCGCAATACACTTCCGGCTCGAAAGGTTTTCTGGCACCGTTCACGTGATGACCGTCCGTGGATACCGTGAACTGGACCCCCCGTTCTGCCAAGGGTTTTATATCGGCGATAAACGCGGCGCGCGCCACGGGGTCGTCCCAGTACCCGCTCGTGCCGTGCGCCATCTCGATATAGACCGACTGACCTCGCAGCAGAGCCGCGACTTCTTCCTGTTCACCCGGTTTGAAGAATCGGTAATCTTCCACGGTTAGTGACTTGATGTCTTTTCCCGCCTTACGTGCCACCTTTTGAACTTTCTCCATTCTCATTGAGAACGGATGGAACACGATCATCGGCACGGGGAACTGCTTCTGGACTTCAAGGATTTGTCTGATGCGTTTGATCAGAGACTGACCGTTTGGCGCATCGCCAGGTGAGTTGGGTGATATGTGCCAGCCGATGACTTCGGCCAACCGCATAGGCTCCGTGTCCAGTTCTTCATCAAGCTCCGTCTCGCTGATTTCCCAGCCTCGAAACGTGATCACGTCGTTGCGAACGCGAAGTGACGCGGCATCGTCAAGAAAGGCCTTCTGCCCCTCGAATCCCAGCGGATACCACTGCTGCAATCCCTGATTCTTCGTCCAGTCGGCGAGTTCATCCGGTGTCTTTCGGTAAAGCTCAATGTGATCGAGGACGACGATGACTTTACGACCGTCTTTGACGGCCAGATCGATCCATTCCTGCATCGGGACCTGGCGCTCCATCCCGCAATGGAGATGCAGGTCCATCTCATCGAGTTGGAACAAACCGGATACCAATGCGGTACCGGGCAATGCGCCCGAAGAGGGTTCGCCGGCATACGCGACGCCCCCTGCAACAGCCAACACTACCGTGCACACTCGAAGGCACTTTCTCATTTTACTTTTCCATTCTTGGCATCGAACTGTACCGCTTCTCGCGGGTCCGATACTTATTTGTTCCGAAACGCAAACGCAAACAGCTCCGCACTCTTCATCTCAAATTGCACGACGATGGGTTTGCCGATCAACGCACTTACATCCGATTGCCCGTTCCACGTCGCGATATGCCGCAAGTTGTCTCCGGAGATGGGCGCCGAGCTCTCGAAGCCAGGGATAGGTTTGCCTGCGGCGTCGAGCAAATGAACGATAATCGAACCGCCCTCGGCCGTTCGCGCGTTGACCTCCAGGCGGTTCCCCGTGAACACAACGGGCACTGTGGTCAGCACGCCGCCTTCGCCAGGCGCATCGGCGCTTACGAAGCGGTCCAGTTGCCAAATAGCCAGGCCAATCGATCCGGTCTGTTCCTTGCCTCGGCCGGTGTTTTCGGCTCGGTAGAGGCAAGGCGTCCCGTGCGTGTACGTGGAGCCCCCGTAGTACAACCAAATCTCATCGCCGACACGCAACGCGCGCGACTGCGTTTCGAAGAACCCACGGTCCCATTCGTCGAGTCTGCCGCGTTCGACGCACGGAATACGAAACGGCCGTTCCCAATTGTGCAAATCACGCGTTACGGCCAACTGCAGTTCGCCAGGACCCTCGTGGTTTCCGTAGCGCGCATTGTTGTTGATAGTCAGCATCCATACGAAACCAAGCGTGCAGGACTCCGCGGGATAAACGCCCATCCCGTAGAACTCTGTCCGCATGAGATTCGGGTCGTCGGGGACATCCAGAATCGGGCGCACTTGTTCGATGCGCGCGAGGGAAGAGGCGTCGTCGCGCAGGTCGGCGGTGATGACCAGTTCGGGTTCGGTCCACGTCTGGAAGTCGGCACTCGTGATCATCCAGAACACACGTCGGTCGTGCCCGCGCACGACGGCCCCGATCTTTGGGAACGCGACATAGAGCTTTCGCTGCTCGTCGTAGTACCCGGTGATTACGTCGCCGCCCCTGCAGAGCGGCGCCGTGCTCAGGGGCGTCCAATTTAGTCCGTCCGGCGACGTCCATGTGTGGTAACCGGCGCGCTTCTGGTCCCACCCAATCATCTTGTATCGTCGCGCAGGGTCCGGGTCCGCATCATCTTTGATGACGCTCGGCAAGATGATGTCAGCGGCGATGACATTGTGCTCGGGATATGCGTCCGTTTTGACCGTCCCTACCGGCGGCTTTTCCCAATGGACGCCGTCTTTGCTTGTCGCGTAGTAGACGGCATAGTTGGGAAACGCTTTCGTTTCCTCCCCGAGGTACCACATCTTAAAGACGCCTTCCGCCTCGTCGCGGATGACATTGCCGTAAATCTCAACCCGCCACCCTTCCCATGGGCGGTCCGCTTTTAGAATAGGGTTTTCGGAATGCTTCTTGGCGGGATGCAACGTGAACGCAATGTGCGACGCGTCGCGCACGAGCACTTGGTCCACGAAGAGTTGCGACTTGTCTTCCACGGGAAATGGCGAGACGGATCCCTGGGCTGACGCACCCAGAGACGCAAAGCACACCAGTACACACACGAGCAGGAGTTTGGAGTCCATGGCAATCCCCCTCCGATTTGTTGCCCTGCCAATACGGTAGGATACGCAGAGCCCAAATCTCCAGAGGATTTTGCCTCGACCGCCAGTTCCTGTTTCGTCAGCGATTTGCGTTGGCGCTTAATCGCGCCGACGCAAATTGCGGACTAACCTTCTCCCCGCTCCAACGCGAGTGCCCTGGGAAACAGAATGTTGTTCTCCTTGTGGATGTGCTGGTGCATGTCCAGTTCCAACTCGTGAAGTCCGTCGAGTGTCGCGCGGTAGGTATTGCAGGCCCAATCCGGAGGCGTGAAGCCGTCGGTCAACGTTCGAATCGCCTCAAGAGCTTCTCCCGCCGAGTCATGTTCCGCTTCCATCACGCGAATCGGAGCCGCAATGGTTGCAGGTGAACACGCGCATTCTGCATCGATGCCGCACAAGCGGCGAATCGCCGGAAAGAGTACCCGCTCCTCTTTCATCAGATGAGATTCAAGCTCGGCTTGAAGCTCCGCGAAGATGTCACGCAGTTGCCCCAGACGCGCGTCTTTCTCTCCGTGTACTTTCGCGACCTTGTCGAGAAGTTGTTTCAGCCGCGGCAGCTCTCGATTGAGGTACGCATGGTGGGTTGCTTCTATCAGATCCGCCAACTCGGGAAGGGGCATATCCAGATGCGATGCGGATTCCGCAGCCGTTCCGTAAGGCTCGACAGCCGACAGCCGTTCGAGAACCGTGTTTACATCGAGCCCCTTCTTCGCACACGCGTCTGCAAGGGTCTTCTTGCCTCCACAACAATAGTCCAGGCCCAAGGCCTCAAATACGCGGGATCGGTTGGGTTGCTGTGCAACAATCTGACCGACAGTAGTTTCCGGAAGGATGGTAGTCATAACGCTCTCCCTGGTCATCGTGCCCGTTGTCTTATCCCGGATTTATCACGAACACACTTGAACCTCTCTCGTAACCAGTGTGTTTACGAGGCATGCGGCGAAAAACAACGCAGTTCTTCAAACAAAGAGTGTGTTCTAGAGACATCCTCATGGCATAACCTCAAAGTCTTGCACGTGAGCAATTTGCGTTGGAACTCAATTGCGCCGACGCAAATTGCGGACTATGTGTAGACGCTCTTGGCGCCAGAATCTATTCCCGCCATCTAAATGCAGGCCACGGCCACAGGACCTTATCACATACGGCTTAATCCTCACGGCTTAACCTTCTTGCATCATTCGTGCCCGGATAGTTATAGTGTGACGCTGCTTGTCGGGGTGCATGTACTGACCCGCCGCCAGCTTGGCGGGGGCTAGGGCGTGGCTGCGGCCCTGGAAAGCTGTCAATCAATGGACATAGGTGTGCGACTAGACGTTGGTCGTGGGCTAGGTGTGGTCCATTGGCGACCCTTCAACGAGGATGTGGAGAAAAGTATGAGCAAGGCGAAATTGATTCTCGAAGGGAAGGAATACGAGTTCCCCGTCATCGTCGGAACGGAAAACGAAGCCGCAATTGACATTTCCACGCTCCGAGCGAGGACCGGCGCCATAACTTACGACCCCGGCTATGGCAATACAGGATCGTGCAAGAGCGCAATCACCTTCATCGATGGGGAGAAGGGGATTCTCCGCTATCGCGGATATCCTATTGAGGATCTGGCCGTCAATGCTCGGTTCACCGATGTATGCCACCTCCTGATCTACGATCACTTGCCCAATGAAGTTGAACTTCAGGCTTGGCGCCGCAAGCTCACCATGGAAAGCTTTGTACACGAAAGCTTGGTCAACTTCTTCGACCACTTCCCGCCGACGGCGCATCCGATGGCGATCCTTTCGAGTATGGTTGCCTCGCTGTCGACCTTCTATCCGGACGCAAACGACGACCAGTATCTTGACCTGGACATCATCCGGATTCTGGCAAAGGCAAAGACCATTGCCGCGTTCTCGTATCGTAAATCGCGCGGCGAACCGGTCATTTATCCGCAGGCTCATTTGAGTTATGCCGCAAACTTCCTGCGCATGATGTTTGCTTCGCCCGCCGAACCGTACGAAGTGTCGCCGGTAATGGAACGCGCGCTGAACATGCTGCTAATTCTGCACGCCGATCACGAGCAGAACTGCAGTACTTCCACCGTACGTATGGTTGGAAGCAGCGGCGCAAACATGTATGCCTCCATTTCCGCGGGCATCAGCGGATTGTGGGGACCGCTTCACGGCGGCGCCAACCAGGAAGTGCTTGAGATGCTGGAACGGATCATGGCCGACGGCGGCAACTATAAGAAGTACATTGAGATGGCCAAGGACAAGAGCTCCGGTTTCCGGCTGATGGGCTTTGGCCACCGCGTGTATAAGAACTTCGATCCTCGCGCGACTTTGTTGAAGAAGATGTGCGATGAAGTCTTGTCGTCCTTGGGTATCTCCGATCCGCTGCTGGATTTGGCCAAGCATATTGAAGAAGTCGCGCTGAAAGATGATTTCTTCATTGAACGGAAGCTATATCCGAATGTCGACTTCTACAGCGGCATCATCTACCGCGCCATGGGCATTCCCACAAACATGTTTACGGTGATGTTTGCAATTGGGCGGCTACCGGGATGGATTGCGCAGTGGATGGAGATGCGCAAAGACCCCGATAATCGCATTCATCGTCCGCGACAGGTTTACACCGGCGCCACAATCAGGCCGTTCACTCCCGTAGACTAAGCGGACGGCTACTCGTAACAATCAAAAGACGCCCCGGAAAACCCGCCGGGGCGTCTCATTTTGTTCGCAGGTATTGTCAGAAGACTTGCCGAAACTCGCGGACAAGTCACCCTAAGTTTGGAGCTAAAAGTCTCCGATGTCCCCGTCATCCAGGGGAATCACTTGTTCCGGCTTCACGACTCCTTTTTCACGCTGCAAAGCCAACTGTCCTGCGGCTCGTTGTCTGCGTTCAACGCGCGGTACAGTCGTCTCCTGAATCTTCTTGGGCTTCATACGATCCCGGGGAGGACGCTTGGCAACTTGCTGCATCCTCGAAGTGTCTTCAGCCTTGGACCCATGGATCAACCTCACCAACTCGTGAACCATCGCGTTCAATTCGGTCGCCTGCGCGTTGAGTTGCTCGCTTGACGAGGCGGACTCCTCCGACAATGCCGCGTTCGATTGCGTCACGCGGTCCATGTTGGAGACTGCCTTGTTGATTTGGTCGATTCCCTGGGCCTGTTCGTTACTCGCGGCCGCTACCTCTTGGATGAGATGCGCCACACGCTCGATTGAAGTCCCGATTTCCTGCAATTGGCGCCCCACAACGGCTGACGCTTCGACACCGTCTCCTGCGTTCTTCTGCGATTCTTCCACGAGCGCCGCCGTGTTTCTTGCCGCTTCCGCGCTGCGTTGTGCGAGGCTGCGAACCTCCTCCGCTACTACGGCAAACCCCTTCCCAGCCTCACCGGCGCGCGCGGCCTCAACGGCCGCGTTCAATGCAAGCAGATTGGTCTGGAAGGCAATCTCATCGATGGTCTTGAGGATCTTTGCCGTCTCTACCGATGATGCCTTGATGCGTTCTATCGCGCCTGACATCTGCGCCATGGCGCTTTGCCCCTGTTCCGCCGCCTTGCGCGCAACTCCCGCGGTCGAGCTGGCCTGGGTAGCATTGGCCGCATTCTGCTTCGTCATCGAGGCCATCTGTTGCAGTGATGCCGAAGTCTCTTCCAACGATGCAGCCTGATCGTTTGCCCCAATGGCCATTTGCTGGCTCGCGTTCGACACTTCCGTGGAAGCGGTCGAAACCTGAGCCGCACCCTCGAACAAGCGCTGAGATACAACAGATACCGGCTTCTCAACGAAGTAGATCGCAAATAGGGCAAACATGATTCCGACGGTCACAAGCGCCACGAATGCAATGCTTCCCGCGAACATCATCGTCGACGCCAGCTTTCGGTCCGCTTCATCCAGACTCTGAATTACCTCAAAGGCCCCGTGAGTCTCGCCGACCTTCCAGTTCTCCATCTTCTGGCCCAGAATGTCCAATCCCTGATCGTTTCCCCATATTTCCTGAGAGGTCTTGGGGTCGCCGTGGCAATACATGCAACGCTCGGAGAGCTTCACCGGACGGAAGTAACGTACAGCGTTCTTCTCCGGGTCAATCATGTGCCACTCGCTGCGCTGTTCCTTTTCTAGAATATCGAGCGCCTTCTCCTCCACGGCATCCGGTTCATTCTGAGAGTTGCGCGCCTGGCGCTTAGGCGTTCTAAAGGTGTAGTTCCCTTCTTCCGACTTCGACATCGCCGCCTGCCAGGCGGACACTACGGGCACAGCGCCAAGAATCTTGGTTTGCCCTTCCTCGCCTTCTTTCCCCCATGCCTGCAACATCTCCAGGGTGAAGACGCCCTGTTTCCACTTCTCTTCCATGCCTTCCCGCGCGCCTTCCGCAGTCAGGCAGATAGACCGCGCCTTGTCTACATACGCATCGATTGTTGCGTTCCGAGACTGGGTGTAGTAAAGAAAGAAGAGGGCACCAACCAACAAGGCAGGAAGTAACGTACCGAGGGCAATCAATCGCGCCCGCAATGACCATTTGCTTGTGCTCACCCGTGGACTCCTTTCATCCTGCCTTCTATCAAATACAACCTGTCCCTTGACTTAATGGGGATTAAGTCCTTCAACAACAAATGCCTGGGCTACGACTCGGCGTCACTTGTCCATGAATGCAACATACAGATTGGACTGACCCCGAGTGAGTCATAAAGGAGAGGCGGAACATCTCGCCTATGCCCCCAGGTAAATACTGCCCTTACGGACAAATTATAACCATAGTGCAGAATAGAGTCAACAATTTCCAAAATTTGCGGCTTGTGCGGTTTTTGCAATGCCGTTTTTATTGAATATCGAGTTGCCGCCGTCCAGTATCTCTATTTGACTACTCCGTTCGCCCTGCCTGTTGACTCGATGGCCTCTTGACGCATAGTATCGCAGACATGGGGTCTTCTATCTCGCAAAATTGGGTTGCGTACATACTCTTGGGTCTCACCGCACTCAGCGCTCATGCCAGCGTGCAGATTTCGTTGATAGCCGGCGCGGGCGGGGTAGTGCGGCCCGGTGCGATCACGCCCGTTCTTGTCACCCTGCAAAACGACGAGGTGGATAGGAACGGAACTGTTGACGTAAGTCTCACGAATGCGAAAATGGCGGTCAGCAGGGCGACTAAGACGATTGAACTGCCGCCGCACTCCCGCAAGTCCGTCTTTCTTTACCTTCCCGCAACTTTAGCAGCACCTGACCGGGTTAAAGTCCAATACAAGGCCGGGAGGAACAATATAGTCTCCGAGACCAGTGAGCGGGTCACTTCTGTACCTCCTCTCACGCCCATGATAGGAATAATTGGTCCGATACCCCCAGGTTTTCCAGCAGCTATAGACGAAAGGGGTAACATTCTCAGCACTCGGGTGTTTCTGACGCCGGAACAACTGCCCGATCGTTGGGAAGGACTACAGATGTTTGATGTCATTGCCTTCTCAACTGCAATCAAGCATCCCTTGGAAAGTAATCGCTTGAGCGCATTGCACAATTGGGTTTTGCGTGGCGGCGTCTGGATCGTCGACGTTGACGCGAAAACGGACGGGGTGATGAACTTGGCGTCAGGAGACATGCTGCCCCTGAAGCCACGCGCCTTGGAACTGCTCAACATTTCCCACTTTGGCGGCCAGACAGAAGTCATGACCGGCATCATCGACCGCGCCACGACCTTGCTGGAGTCGAACGGCATCCCTCTCGTCGTCCGTCGCAACATGGGCCTGGGAAGTGTTGTGTGCGTAGCGGTGCCCCTTGAAGCCCCGGCTGTAAGCAGCTGGGAGGGCTGGACAGCTATGTGGCAGCAGCGGATACTGGGGTACTTGTTTGCCTCCAGTCAAGATTCAGGTTCAGCCAACGGCACACAACCGAGCACGGGATACAATGCGCTAAAGCTCATCACGGCGGCGAAGCCGGTCCAGCAACCCCGCAATAGGATTGCCCTCGTTGTACTCTTGACTGCCATGTATGCAGTGGCTATTGGCCCGCTTGACCACAGCTTCGTCAAGTTCCTGGGGAAGCCTTATCTTACGTGGGTCACGTTTCCCATAATTATGGTTGTCTTCACAGCGGGTTCTTGGTTGGGAGCGAAGTATCTCGTCGGAGGTGAACTGGGCGTACGATTTGTTCAACGGACTCTGTATGCGCCGGGTGTAGTAACAGCCACTCAGTGCCGCCTTTCTAGCCTGTTCACTCCTGCCACGGGCACGTATGCGTTGTCAGACGAATTGGGCTGCTTGTTCCAACCGTTGAACCCATTAGCCGAGATTTGGCCGACGCTAAAGCCCGCAACCTTTGAAAATGACCAATACGCGACAATCGACCGAGTCCCAATATGGAATTACCGCGTGTATCTGAACAGCACCGCAAGTACGGCGCCCTGCCCAGTCGGTCTACGTCTGGAGTCTCCCAACGGAATAGAAACCGTGTCTATCGCGAACATGGGCAGGGTCGACCTGGAGAATTGTTGGGTCTGCTACGGAACACAAGTTTGGAGCGTGTCCGGCTCCATCAAACCAGATTCAGAGACTTCTCTTGTCCTCGACAGAGCCCAATCCAGCGAATTTCCAAGCCGACTACCCAGCGAGGCATTTGCACGCATGGGGTGTCCATCTCAGGCAGATGGACTCCAGCAATCTATAACCCGAGAAATGGATGCGCGCGCCGCATTGGCCCGGGGTGGTCTACTCTTTGTGGCGACAATGAATACAAGAGTTCTCGGCTCAATCCTCGTGAATGGAGAGACACTAACGGGAGACTGCCTCGAACGGCTGGAAGTCATCGTCTATCCGGGGCAAGATGGGCCGTGAGGAGAAGATGAGAATGAGTCCGGTGGTTGAGGTCAGAGACATATTCAAATCGTTCGACAAGACCGTCGCGTTGCGCAACGTTTCGTTCTCTGTCGGTTCGGGCGAGATTTGCGGTTTAATTGGCCCCAACGGCGCGGGGAAGACCACCCTGATTCGTATTCTCGCGACCCTTATGCGTCCAGATATGGGCCGGGCCAATGTGTTTGGCTTCAATGTGAACGGTGAAGAAAACCGGGTGCGGCCGCTCATCGGATACATGCCCGATTCGGGCGGCGCTTACCGGGACATGCTTCTTCACGAGTATCTTGAATTCTTCGCGGCAGCTTACGGTATTGAAGAACCGGATCGCACTCGTGTCGTAAAAGACTGCCTGGAACTAACAGGGCTGCACAGCCTGCGCGAGCGTCAGATAGATGGGCTTTCCCGCGGAATGCGGCAACGTCTCGGATTGGCCCGCTGCCTGGTACACGATCCAAAGCTGCTCATACTGGATGAACCGGCGTCGGGGCTTGATCCCCGTGCGCGAATCGAGCTTCTTGCGGTTCTGAATGTGTTGCGGGAAATGGGAAAGACCATCCTCATCTCCTCGCATATTCTCTCCGAATTGAGTTCCGTTTGCACACGCATGTGCATCCTCGACAACGGATCGGTTTTGTACAACGGCTCGATCAAGGAGGCGCTGACGTTTGCGCGGAGCGGCCGGCGAATTAGGGTCAAGACGATTGGCGATACGCAACGAGCCGCCGAATTGCTTGCAAGCTACCCAGCGGTCAAACGCGTCGATACCGTAGACAACACCATTACAATTGACTTGCCGGAAGATATGGACGATTTCAGCTTCATTGCGGCACGCTTGGTGAAGGAAGGCCTCAAGGTGCTGACCATAGAAGAGGAGGAGGCGTTGCTTGAGGATGTCTTTCTAAAGATGACCGATCCTGACCGAAACACGGATTCGGGCGATAGCCCCAATTCCGCTCCGCAAGAAACGTAACCTGCACATGGCCCATCACCTGCCGTTAATTGCGTTGGAACTCTCTCGAAGCGGTCGCAAGAAGTCTATGTACCTGCTGCGTACCGCACCCGCGGTTGTCTGTTTTGTGTTCCTTATGTTCGGGATTGGAGAGACGATGGGCGTGGACACCGCGGGGACATCCGCCGAATCGCTGGGAAGCATGCTCCGAAACGTACTTCTGCTCTTCCAACTGGGGGTGGCTCTGTTTGGAGCGCCGCTGTTTTCGGCAGGATCGATTGCGCGCGAGCGTCAGGAAAACACCCTCAACTTGCTTCTGCTCACAGACTGCCGCGCGCATGATCTCGTGCTTGCGAAGGCACTTGCCGCGTTTATCCAAAGCGAAATGCTCGTACTCAGTTGCCTCCCGCTTCAAGGGATTGCAGCCTTTCTCGGCGGCATTACGATTCAGGCGTCACTCTACGATCTTGCCGTAATAAGCGGACTCAATCTCGCTATGACTGCAATTGGCATATTGGCATCTACCTACGTGCGCCGCGCGGCGGATGCCTATATCATTTGCCTCGGGTTGAGCATGGCTCTATGCGCCGCCACCGCGGCTCTCTTCCCGAGCGTTTCTCCGTTTGTCGACGACAGTCAGAAAACATGGTGGATAGGCGGACCCTTGACGCTTACCTGTATTGCCGTGGCTGCAATTTCGCTTCGGATCAGTATCGCCATTCTCTGGAGGCCAGAATCTTCCCCTTCGCAAAGCGGGTCGCGGCGGCACTACAGACCCATGCCAATCCACTGGACTCCCCCCTTGCTTCGTCTGGGTCCTTTGGCCCGTCTATTCAACGCCACCGCTCGTGAGTGCGGCGCAGGGTTATTGCAGGGTCCATTGGCAGTTGTAGTGGTCGTCGCGAGCGTACTTGTTGGCCTGATCCCGTTTGGCGTTGTTGGCCTGCTCATCATGCTGGTCGTTTCATACGACGCCGCGATCATTCTCTCTTCGGCGCGACGAAAAGGCGACCTTGACCTTCTCTTTGTGACGGCTGCGAAGGACGACGCTCTGGCGCGTAGCATCTTCCATACAGAGCTCATGAGAGCCGCTACGTTCCTGCCCGCTCTGGCCGTCAACGCAATATCCACGTCGTTGTTTGCCTCCTCGTTGTTCGGTGAGTCAAACGTTCCCGCGCTATTCGAATGGAGCAACCTCCCCTGGTTTGGCGCGGTGTGCTTAGTATCTATTGCGGATGGCATCGTGCGGCTCATGCTTGTCGTCGCGATAGCCTGCGGAACCGCAGGCGATTCTCCGGCACTCTCCGCCGTATCGGCAGCTCTACACTATGTTGTCGCTGTAGTTTTGCTGGGATGCCTTGGCAGTGCATCCGTCGGACTCGTTGCAGATTCACTACGGTATCTTCTGTTGCCCGGAAGTTCCTGGTCAGTTTCGGCACTCCCCACGTTGATCATTGCCGTTACGGTAGGAGTTGCGCGATGGGGAGCATCTGCTTTTGCCATCTTTATTCTATTTTTGACATTCAAGGACAATATTGTGGGTCCGTGGCGATCAGAAGCCAAGTCTTCGCTCTCTGTGCATGAAAGCTGAGGAATGCCAGTGTCCCGAATAAAGGGCAAGCGCACTGATCGCGCGATGTCACGGGAAGTGTTCGTGGGAAATCCGGGTTAGTGATTCACGCGAGAACGGCCTGTACCGCGGGCAGACGTACGCGGTCTCTTATCAAGCAAAGCTCCCAGTTGCGCGCTGTTTGCCGTGAGATCGGCTAGCGTGTAACGATCTAGGGTCGTTAAGAAAGCGCGCTGTGCCTCGTAAAGCGCTCGGCGCAATTCGCAAGCCGACGAAATCACACATTCGTTTCGCTTCTTGTCAAAGCACTCCACAATGTCAAAGTTGGGCTCCATCGTTCGCACAACTGCGCCGATATTGATCTCCGCGGCAGGCTTTGCAAGATGTAACCCTCCCGCGCGGCCGCGAGTTGTTTCTATCAGGCCCTTCTTCCCGAGCGCGTGGGCTATCTTCACAAGATGATTGCGCGAAACGTTGTAACGCTCCGCAATCTCCGAAATCGTGGCGCCCTTCGCGCGCAATGCCAAGTAGAGGAGCATTCGTAACGCATAGTCTGTGTGCAATGTTAATTGCATCGAGATTCCTTCCGTCGCGCAAATTGTACCACGACGAGCCCCTTGCCGCAGGTTCAATGTTTCCAGTGCCGATGATTCAATAGAGATTGATCGGTCACCGCAAAAGATGTATACTACATACATCTTTTCTGCAAACCAACTTCGGGAGGCTGTTTCATGGCAACTCTGTACGAGACTCTGGGCGGGCAGGCGGCGGTCGAGGCGGCGGTCGATATCTTCTACCGTCATGTACTCGGAGACGATCGCATCAGTCACTTCTTTGATGACGTCGACATGGAACGTCAGGCGGCCAAACAAAAGGCGTTCTTGACGATGGCATTTGGCGGACCGCACAACTACACCGGCGCAGACATGCGCAGGGCGCACGCTCATCTCGTGGCTCGCGGACTGAATGACACGCATTTCGACGCCGTGAAAGAGAATCTTGAGAAGGCGCTTAGTGAACTATCCGCGCCCGCGGAATTGATCCAGCAAGTACTTGCCATTGCCGAGTCCACACGCAACGACGTGCTCAGCCGTTAGTCCGGCGCCACCTGGACTACATGAGCGAATTGGTCTTCGAAGGCACCACCTACGAGGTTCCACCCGGGAACACGGTGCTGGAAGCGCTGGAGGTAGCGGGAGTCACCATACCCAGCTCCTGCCGGAGCGGTGTCTGTCAGTCATGTCTATTGAGGGCCGTGGAGGGAACACCACCCGCCACGGCTCAGGCAGGTCTGCGCGACACGCTCCGTCAGCAGGGCTACTTTCTCGCATGCTGCTGTAAACCCGATGGCAGCCTGGAAGTTGTCCGCCCAAACGACGCCGGACTCCGTCACCGCGCGCGCGTGGCGAGAGTACGTTCACTGAATGCTACAGTCGCAGAGCTGACTCTGGAGTGCGATGCCGCGTTTGAATATCGGCCGGGGCAGTTCGCGAATATCGCCTTGACCTGTGGCACAGTCAGAAGCTACTCGCTGGCGAGCGTTCCCACCGAAGATCCCCATCTCCATATGCACATTGCGCGTATGCCCGGCGGGATTGTCAGCGGATGGGTACACGATAGCGCCAAAGAGGGAGACTTCGTGGACCTTCTCGGGCCGCACGGCAACTGCTTCTACACGGTGGGCAACTTCGGACAAACCCTGGTGCTTGCAGGAACGGGAACGGGCCTCGCGCCGCTTTACGGGATCGCAAGAGACGCACTTCGCCATGGGCACACGGGAGACATTCACCTCTTCCACGGGAGCATCCGCCAGGAAGGCTTGTATCTCGTCGAGGAATTGCGCGCGCTCAGTCACACACATTCAAATCTGCATTATTATCCGTGCGTGCTTGAAGGTCCCGCCGACGCGCAGACACACGTTGGCGCTCTCGACGCACATGTCACGTCCACGCTTTCTACACTGCGCGGTTCTCGCGTCTTCCTATGCGGCCACCCTGATTTTGTAAAGATGATGCAGAAGAAGACCTTCCTGCTCGGGGCAGCCATGAAAGACATCTTCGCGGATTCGTTTCTTCCCGCGAAGACAGTGACCGCGTAGTTCCGACGTCCGAAAGCAATCCCTGGTTTTACCGGAACCTGGGACCGACATTCCTCATATCGATGGCCTTGTGCCCCAATTGGAAGGCAGGCGATTCAGGCTTGAGCGAAAAATCGCCGCCAGCCGGATTGACAAACAAAGGATCCGCGACCAGCGAGTGCTGGTCGAGTCCTTTGGCCTTCCACTCGTCAAATGAAAACGAACAAAACGTGACAGGTGCGCCAGTCGCATCGAAGTAGAGATTGTTCTCCATGATGATGTTGTAGTCGACCCAATCCTTGCTCTCGAACAGCGTGCCTGTATCCCAATAGAAGATGTTGTGAAAGAACACGCCGGTCTGGTGGATCTTGGTCCTGTCCGCAGGAACATCTCCAATACGATGCAACTGATCTTTCGTCGCCATCGCAAAGACATTGTTGAACACCATGTTCCCGAGGTCGTTGAAATTGCTCATGAACGACGAATACGAGCAATGATGCACGACGTTGTCTTCAACCAATACGCCTACGCTCGCGTTGTCGAGCACAATGCCGCTCCCGCCACCGCGTATGTCGTGAATGTGATTGTTGCGAATGACAGTGCCCGGTTGAACACCCAGCGAATAGATGGCCCCGTGCGTACCCAGCGGACTGTCGCCCAGATCGTGCACGTGGTTAAACTCAACCTTGTTATCGCGCGCCCGGTTCGGCGGCGTGTATCCCCAATTCCAACCCACCGAGATGGCCCACTCAAACGGACCGTAAATTTCGTTGTGGGCGACCGTGTTGTCGCTGCTTTGTCCAATCCAAATCGCGGGTGCACCTTGGTATACCCTCACGCCGTCGTGGATGCGACAGTCTTCGATTGTGACCCGTGAGGTCTCCAAGGCGTCAGAGGGCGCGATCTTGGGGCTTCCCACTCGAATCCCGCCTGCGCCCAGATCGTAGAAGTGACTTCTTGAAACGGCGATATCCTTGCACCCCGTCTGCCAATCCATGGCCCACGCGCCCGTGTGCGCAAATTCGCATTGCATGAATGCCGTGTTTCGCGCGCCACTCGCGAAAATTCCGGCAGGCACTTCGATTTGCGACTGCGGAATCGAATCGCCTTCAGGCCATCCTTGAAACAAGGGCTCATTCGGATGCTCGTCGATGGCCGCTTGGGGATAGCTGTAGCCCAGAGTGTCATCAAGCCTCCAGTCCGAGTACTCAAAGTGGAGTCCCTCGAACGTGAGATGGTCGACAAACGCGCCGTTGGCGGCGTCTCCTTCGAAGCGCATCCAATAGCGCGAGACAGGCGCCACCACTTCAACTTTCTCCAAATCTTCACCGGGCTTGGCCCAATACGTGAGCACGCCCGTGGCCCGATCGAGATACCATTGCCCCGGCGTGTTTAATGCCTCGCGAACATTCTCGACATACCATCCCTTGTTCCAATCGAGCGGGCGAAATGCGTCGCCAGTGAATACAACCATATTGGTTGCGGTGTCGATGGACGCAATCCGCAACCGCGCCTCTGTCCAGAACTGAAGCACAATCACTTCCACATCGTTCAGATTCTTCCATGCGGGATTGATCTCTCCCGCATTGAACTTGAATGACCGCTTCGGAGGAGTCCCTCCGCCGGCAATGGTGTAGTAACCGTCTTGCGGCAGCTTGGTTCGCGGACGCCGCTCGCCGTTGACAAACAACTGGCGGAAATACCATGTACCCGCTTTCACTTCCGGGATCTCGACGGTCCACAGATCGCCTTCGGCGCGTTTCCATCCGGTAATTGTTCGCCCGCCGCGAAACACCGGTTGCTCGCCCTCTTTCGCCACATACTTCACTGGACGTTCCGCTGTTCCCGAGTCTTCCGGTGTAAACACTACCGGCTTGTCGAGTGTGTATACCCCGCCAGCAATGACCACGGATACACCATCCTTAGCCGATGATTTCGCAGTACGAGCGGCGTCACGCGCCTTTTCCAGCGTCGCAAATGGCGCCGCTTCCGTACCTGGATTGGCATCGTTTCCGGAAGGAGACAGATAGAAAGTCTCCGCCTCACTTAAAACCGCAAGGAATCCGAGTGCAAGAATGATCGTCACCATAGTTCGCATCGCTGCATCTCCTCCCCGTCAATACCTACCCCCAGACAAATCCGGAATCACTTGATCGTGAGTTTCGAGACGCGGTGAGGTCTCTACCCCGGCAAGTTCGCGCACTCCCCCGATGAGTTCCTTACTCGACACTTAGGGCGCCATCGCTTCTGAATGACTTCTGCTTTCTCATTTTGCCAGAGATGACACGAAGAATACTTCGTGTCGTTCTGAAAGCACAATCCACCCCGCTTCAGCCTTAGGCACACGCTTTGCACCTCATGCATGCCTTGGCTACAATCGCGCTCCGAAGGCACCGTATCAGGATCCGCTATCTATGAGCAGCGATATAGACAACCTTCTTCGCGAATTCCGCGCCCATTTCCCTAAGGCATGCGCGCCCAGGGTGTGCCGTGCGCCGGGGCGGGTGAATCTTATCGGCGAGCATGTCGATTACAACGGCTTGCCGGTGTTGCCCATGACGATTGACCGTGAAATCCGCATTGCGTTTGCGCCGCGCGCGGATTCGAAGATCTGTCTTCGCGAAATCCAGGGCAACTATCCCAATGCGGAATTTTCCAATTCGCCGTCCATCCCCGCGTCTCCGCGTGGCGCGTGGGAAAACTACTGCAAAGCGGCCGTACAAGGACTCAACGCGAAGCTGCAGCCTGGCACGTATCCCGGTATGGATCTGCTTGTCAACGGCACGATTCCAATGGCCGCCGGGCTGAGTTCTTCCACGGCCTTGGTCGTTGCGTCGGCATTGGCCTACCTCGGCGTGCTGAACGTTTCCCTCGACAATGCAGGAATCTCGCGCATCGAACTCGCGAGTCTCTTGGCGGAAGCGGAACGCTACGTGGGCACGCAAGGCGGCGGCATGGACCAGGCCATTATTCTGCTGGGTGGCGCAGGCGCTGCCTGCAAGATCAATTTCCATCCGCTGCGCGTCGAGCAAGCGCCGCTTTTCCCCGATCACGACATCGTTGTGTGCAATTCGCTCGTAAAGGCCGACAAGTCCGGTGGCGCATTGCATCGATACAACGA
This sequence comes from Candidatus Hydrogenedentota bacterium, assembly GCA_019695095.1. Lineage (NCBI taxonomy): Bacteria > Pseudomonadati > Candidatus Hydrogenedentota > Candidatus Hydrogenedentota bacterium. Next base: position 53,632 of record JAIBAQ010000003.1, on the reverse strand, counting down.
AGGGCCCTTGTCCTGCCGGCTGATTCGCGCGATGGTTGAGCGCAAGGCTCAAGAAGAGTTCGGACCCGAAATTGAGTTCAATCGGCTCGACGATCTTTGGTCGGGCCCGCTTTGTTTAACCAACGCAGAAGTCGAGGCGTTATTTGCGCAGACGTTCCCTCGCGAAGCGACAACGCTGGCCGAGGCGGCGCGTTTCCTGGAACTGTCCGTTGACGAGATTCGCGCAAAGTGGCTGGGCGATCTTCCGGAACCCGAGGGAGGATTTCGGCTTCAAGCCCGCGCACGCCATCAGCTCACGGAATTCAAACGCGTTGAGCTCGGGCGCGACTGCCTTCTTGCGGGAGATGCCGCGGGGTTTGGCGACCTCATGAACGCATCCCACGAAAGTTGCCGGGACGATTACCGAGTCAGTTGCGACGAACTCGATCTACTTGTGGCTGCAGGGCGCGCGGGCGGAAGCCGCGGCTCGCGGCTCACTGGCGCGGGATTTGGCGGATGCACGGTCAACCTTGTCCCCTCAAGCAAAACCGAAGCGTTTTACGACGAAGTAAAAAAGAAGTACTACGATTGTCTGCCCCAATCTCTCGCTCCGAGTGTGCAGGATGCGGCAATTCTGGTGGTTCGTCCTGCTCCAGCGGCGGGCTATCTCTAGTCGGCAAATCCGGACAAGGCATGACGGCCAGCTCACAAGCGCCTTGTAACCTGATGCGGTAATTCACTAGAATCAAGAATCTTGACGACAATAGTGCCTCGTGCAGTATTGTCAGCTCCTTGCTTTGCGAAGCTCGGTGTCGAATCCGCAGTGCGGGCACCCCGTGGAACGCGTGCGTTACCAAAGGGTTAAGCATATTTCGTCTTTTGACAGGATGCGGCATGCATGGTAAGGTTCATATAAGGTTGCGTTGGCGTAGCCTGCTCTTGGGGAGAACCTCAGGAGCGGTGTGTACGTCCGTGCCTGCGCTCCGTGTTTTCTGCGCGGAATCCGTTGCCACGCATGGGTCTCTTTCCTGTCGAGGTCCGGTACAACCGCAAGGAGGAGGGAGCCGTGGGTAAGTTCGCGTATAAGGCCATCGACAATGCCGGCGCAGAATCGTTCGGCATCCTGGAGGCCAACAGCGAAGCGGACGCAGTCAAGGAAGTGGGTCGACAAGGGTTGTACGTACTCGAAGTACGGCCAGCGTCGATTATCGACGAACAGCGGTACCGGTGGCGCTCTCAACGGGAAGAGTTGGAACGCCAGGAGGCAAAAAGACAGGAACAACTCAAGAAGCGGCAAACCCGGCAACGGCTCGTGGTGAGGTATCTTGATGGCCGGACCGAGTACGGTGTTTGTTTCGCGTTGAACCCAAAAGAAAGTATCTTCCATCTCGACAAGGTGGACTCGGAAGGTGTGACAACGGGAAAGACGGTTCAGGTTCGGTATGCGGATCTCAAAGCCGTCTTCTACGTGAAGAGTTTCGACGGTAACTACGACAAGTCGCTGCGCTACCGCGAGTGGATTGCGGAAGGCAACGAGTTGATCATCGAGTTTAAGGACGGTGAAATCCTGCGGGGCAGTTCGCTCTTGCATTACGATCCGGACGAGCCGCGTTTTCACGTAATCCCCGCCGATCCCACGACCAACAACATCAGCGCGCTGGTGGAACGGTCTGCGGTCAAGCGCATCTACACCCCCGAAGAATGGAAAGAACGGAAAGTCGAAGAAGCGCAGGCGCGCAAGGCGGAAGATGCCGCGAGCGATCTCTCCCAGGAAGAGACCACCGGCGACTTCTATTTCGAAACGCGCAATTACAGCGGCGCGTTAGAGCAGTACCGATTAGCAGCAAAGAAATTTCCGCAGTCGAAGCGAATTCGGCGGAAGATGTTGGCCGCACAGTTTAACATCGGCGTGCAGCACATCAAGCGTCGCGAATACGAAGCGGCACTTGAGTGCATGCAAAAGGTGCTCCATGTGGAGCCCCACAATACGCACGCCCAAAAGAAAGTCTCACAATTGCAGAAAATTATCGAGCGCGGTCAAAAGCCCGGGGCCCATCCGCAGGTACCCGACGACTTTTGAGCGAGCATGTTTTCATAGCGCCGGCTCGGAAATCGGGCGCATGTGTTGAAGCAGTCATACGACCGCGGAGGGCCAATTGGGGCTGTCCCCACCGCGAACTGGGTCCGGGCATTGGGCCGGATTTCCGAATGGAATGTTGATCGCAATTATTGCAGACCTACACGCCAACCTGGAAGCAACCAGGGCGGTGTTGGATGACATCGATAAGCGCAAACCCGACAAAACCATCTGCTTGGGTGACCTTACCGGATATAACGCCAACCCGAATGAAGTTGTGGAACTTGTCCGCGAACGTGAAATTCCCACCATCATGGGCAATCACGACGCTGCCGTCTGCAGACTGGAAGATCCTTGGTTCTTCCGCGAAGCGGCCAAGCGTGTGATCGAATGGCAAATCGAGCAGCTTGACGACGATCACCGCCGGTGGCTTTCGTCCTGCCCCGAACAAATCGTCTTTCGCGGGACATGCCTGGGGGTCCACGGATCTCCCAGCAGCCGCGACGATTACATTATCGATTGGCTGGACGCCATGCGGCAGCTCGAATTCCTGAACGGACGCGATGTCTCGATCTGTTTCTTCGGACATAGTCACCGTCCCTCGTTCTTCAGCGAAAAAGGCAATACCGTGAACCACAGCACGGAGGTTCGCCAGCTTCATCCGTCCAATCGTTATTTCATCAATCCCGGCGCGGTTGGTCAGCCTCGCGACCGCGATCCGCGCGCGGCGTACGGACTATTCGAAAGCGACAAGATGACCTTCGAGTTCTGCCGCGTCGAGTACGACATCGAGACGTGCCAGCGGAAGATTATTGAAGCAGGTTTGCCCACGGAATTGGCGCGGCGCCTATCCAAGGGCAAGTAACGGCGTGAGAACCGAGCCGGTACACCAAGTTCTGTCACGGCTTCCCGGATGCGCACAATGACGATTCGTGAACGGCTTGAAGAGCGAGAGCGCCAGACGCTCAGTCCACACGCGGCGCTCGCCGCCGAGTCGCAAGGCCGTGAACGCCCCGAACCTGAACACGACTTTCGCACCGCCTTTCAACGCGACCGCGACCGGATACTTCATACCAAGGCGTTCCGCCGGCTGAAACATAAGACGCAGGTCTTCCTCGCCCCCGTAGGCGATCATTACCGCACACGATTGACGCACACGCTGGAGGTCGCGCAAATAGCACGTACCGTTTCCCGTGCCCTGTTCCTCAACGAAGATCTCACCGAAGCCATTTCACTTGGACACGATCTCGGGCACACGCCGTTCGGGCATGCAGGCGAGGCGGTCCTCAACGAAGTCTACGCCCCCGGTTTCCGACACTATGAACAAAGCCTTCGCGTGGTTGAGAAGCTTGAGCCCTCCAGACGCGGTCCCGGGTTGAATCTTACCGCCGAGGTTCGCGAAGGCATCTTGAACCATTCCAAAGGCAAGATCATTTTGTTTAAACGCCCAAGCGACCGCACCGTGACGCTCGAAGCCCAAGTGGTCAGTGTTAGCGACGCGATTGCCTACATCAACCACGATATTGACGACGCGATCCGCGGCGGCCTCATTTCCATTGAAGACCTTCCCAAGGAGGCCATCGACCTTGTGGGGCACACGTCCTCCAAACGCATCAATGCCATGGTAACGGCCCTTATCGAAGGCAGTTCGGATGGCGTGATCGCTATGACCGAGGAAGTACGTCTCGCGACGGTCGAACTGCGTTCCTATCTGTATGCCAATCTCTATCCGTGCAAGGCTATCCGCAGCGAAATCGACAAGGCCAAGAAAATCCTGCGTGAACTCCATTCGCATCTGCTTGAGAATCCCACTCAGGAAAGCAGCGCTGGCGATCCTGCTGAGCCCCTCGAACGCCGAACGGTCGACTTCCTGGCAGGAATGACCGACTCCTACGCCATGCAACTCTACAGCAAGCTGTTCTTCCCTGAGTCATGGCCGAGTTAGATCCGAAGATTGCGGTAGTCTCCGGATCAGGCCTGAACCTCAGGCCCCTGCTCGACTCGATACACGACGTAGTCTCCTTTGAAGCGGCCTGCAATCTCGGGCACGCCCCGCTTGCCGGACACGACCGGGCCTTTGTCACGGGGACTTGCGCCAACAAAACCATGATTCTCCAGTGCGGCCGCCTTCATTTCTATGAGGGACTCCCTTACGAGACCGTCACGGCTCCTGTTGACTATCTGCACGCACAGGGTATACGGACAATTGTGTTCACCAATGTGGTTGGCGGGCTGCTTCCAGACATGAATCCCGGTGACTTGGTCGCCATTACGCGCCTGCACACGTGGCCCTTCGTGGACTGGACCAACCGGCCTGAATCCATTGACACGGACTTCATCATTCCCGGCTGCGACTTCACGGGCGACTACCGGTGGATGCACGGGCCAAACTACGAGACACGGGCCGAGATCGAAATTCTGCGCCATCTCGGTGGTTTCGTAGTCGGCATGAGTACCGCCCCGGAGGCACAACGCTGCCGCGAACTCGGCATTCGGTTCGCGGTCATTTCGTGCGTTACGAACAACTGCTGCTCCCCCACGCCCCTCACTCATCACGACGTGGTCAGCGTTGCGCGGCGTTTCTCCGAAAGGCTCTGCAAGCTGCTGCGCCGCCATTTGTCGTAGCTTCCTTTTTCACTTGATCTGCCGACACCTGCCATTCGTTGCGCAACAACATGCGCTGCCATTGCCCCTTATTGCGCAAATGAACTGCGGGAGACACCCGATTGGGCATCTCCCGCGAAGTTTTGGGTCTACCTGGGTCGCCTAGGAACTAGAAGCTCGCGGCGGCTCCCGAGAGAATGGCGAACTCTTCGCTCACCGGGAACGTCGTTTGCGGATAGCGTTCGAACGCCACGTGTCCGTCCATGAACAATACGTTCGCGCCACCTGGGACGTGGTTAAATGCCGACACATCCGTGCTCGTCACATCCCACATGACTGCAAGCTCGGACTGGCCGACCGCAGAAGCTGCGGCGTTGTTGATGTCGGAAATGAAGAACCGTTCGATTCCCTCACGCAGGCGATGAATGGTGAACGCACCAAGCACCGGATGCGCCGGGCTGTCCACTTCGATGTCGTCGTCACGCAAATTGATGTCGAGAAGCGAGGCGGCCAAGTTGCTGACAACATCGCCCGGGAAGCTTCCCCACCCCGTCAGCAGGCTGTTGTCGCGTGGAATCGCCCAGCTAAAGTAAATGTACGACTGGTCGCCGCTCTGGTTGAACTCCACGACGTCCAATTGATGATTTGGAATCCAACTATCCGTGAGGTTGGTCGGGTCGACGAACCCTGCTCCGGCTGGATCTGACGGACAAAGGTTCACCGAGAGATCCGTCAGGTATTCGGGATACACACTCACTGCGTCGAAGGTGTAACACGGATTCGTCAGCACCTCGGGGGGACATTTCATCGGGAACTTCTCCCCCTTCGATTCGTTTGAATACATCTTGAAGACCAACCCCATCTGCTTGAGGTTGTTCTGACAGGAAGCCCGCCGCGCCGCTTCGCGCGCGCGAGCCAGGGCCGGCAACAAGATTGCCGCAAGAATTCCGATAATGGCGATGACAACCAGCAATTCAATCAACGTGAATCCGGTTTTGGCACTGCGGTTGGACATGACCCTTCTCCCTATGTACATAGAATTGCTCTTACCAGGACACACAGATCGTGGTATACGCATACTGGGACCCAATACCAGTTGACGTACACCTAAGCCTTGCAAGCTTAATCGCAGCCTAACACAGCATCCTCGTTTCCGCAAGAGGTTTCCAGGGTGCGAACGCAGTGGTGTCGAAGTTCCTGGATACGCGCACTGCAAGGCGGCTTGGGAAAGAGGCAGTACTCACCCAATCGGCGTCGTCGAGACATTAGGGCTTTCGTGCTTTCACGCGGATGGCTCGGCTTTAACAATTGCGGAACAGCAGTAACTCGTCAGCAGCGCCTACTTTCTTATTGGTAGACTCTTCAGTGAGTATTGGTGTTTTTTTCACTTTACGCTGACGTCGGCTTTGTCAGGCTCTATAGACCCCTACGCGTTCGAGGGCTACGCGCGCGGCATTCTGCTCCGCCTCTTTCTTGCTCAGTCCGACGCCCCTGCCGTGGGGTTGGTCCTTGAGTAAAACCTCCACCTCAAACTGCTTCCGGTGGTCGGGGCCGTCCGAGCGCACCAACTCGAACTTCGGTAGCGGAATACGTTCTGCCTGGCAGTAGTGTTGCAGGCGGGACTTATGATCCAATTGCACGTCTTGGGTCAGCGCTTCTTCGAACTCTTCGTGGGTCACGTGGATGACGAAGTCGCGGGCGGCTTCCCAACCTTGGTCCAGATAGATGGCCCCGATGAGCGCTTCGACACAGTCGGCAAGGAGCGCCGAGCGGTGGCGCCCCCCGGACTGCTCCTCCCCTTTGCCCAAGCGGATAGTCGGGGCGATATCCAGCTTCTGAGCCAGTTCCGCCAGCGTCCGGCGGTTGACAAGTGCCGCGCGAATCCGGCTGTACTCCCCGGGCGTACTATTGGGTTTGTGTTCGAGAAGGTGGTGGGCTACCGCCAAGCCCAGGACGGCGTCTCCCAGGAACTCGAGGGCTTCATAATCAGAAACGGGTTCTTGGGTTTCGGCGGCGATGGAAGCATGAGTGAGCGCGCGATCAAGGAGTTCGGTTTGGAGAATTCGAATCCCCAATCGCGCCATAAGCGATTTCAGTTGTTCAGCACGTACCGGTTCTTCACCCATATCGTCTGCAGACCAGTGTGGCGTTATGCCCACCGAATCCTAGCGAGTTTGAAAGTGCTACATCAACCCGCGACTCGCGAGCCTGGTTTGCCACCAAGTTTACATCGCATTCCGGGTCTGGCGTCTCATAATTAATGGACGGCGGCAAGACACCGTCGCGAATGGACAAAAGACAAGTAATTGCTTCCACCGAACCCGCCGCGCCCACAAGGTGACCCATCATCGATTTCGTGGAACTCACCGGGGGCATGTCGGCGCCAAATACGGTGCGCAACGCCGCGGACTCGGTGGCGTCATTGTGCTTGGTGCTCGTGCCGTGGGCATTTATGTAGGCCACGTCAGCCGGGTTCACCCGCGCTTCGCTCATCGCAATCCGCATGGATGCAGCGACGCCAGCGCCGTCCGGCAACGGAGCCGTCAAATGATAGGCGTCGCTGGTTTCGCCGTATCCGGCGATTTCACCCAGGATTTCCGCGCCACGGGCCTTGGCGTGCTCCTCGGACTCAAGTACGAGTATGCCGGCTCCTTCACCCATAACAAACCCGTCCCGGTCCATGTCGAAGGGTCTGCTGGCGCGTTCGGGTTCATCGTTCCGGCGTGACATGGCTTTCATAGCGCAGAAACCACCCATGCTGAACGCGGTGAGTGACGCCTCCGAGCCTCCTGCCAGCATAACATCCGCCTGCCCCAGCCTGATGGCGTTCGCCGCTTCCGTGATGCACTGCGCACCGGTCGCGCAAGCGGTTACGACAGACTTGTTGGGACCCCGCAGCCCAAACCGCATGGCCACCTCGCCGGCGGCAATATTGGTCAGCAGTTTGGGAATCGTTAGAGGAGACAGATGACGATACCCTTCCTTCAGAAAGGTCTCGTGCCCCTCTATGAGGGTCGAAATACCGCCGATTCCACTTCCGATGATTGCGCCGCATCGTTCGGGAGTCTCGCGCGACAGGTCCATGCCCGACTGCGCCCACGCCTCGTCCGATGCCACAAGGGCATAAATCGAGTACAGATCCTTGCGCCGGATCTCCTTTGGAGGGATATCCGCGGGCGCGCATGGTTCCACCTGACCGGCAATTTGCGTGGGTAGGGCCGAGGCATCGTACCGATCGAGCTTACGAATGCCCGACTTGCCAGCGCACACCGCCGACCAAAACGTCTTGACATCGTTTCCTAGGGGAGAGACAACTCCCATCCCCGTAACAACAACTCTGGTTCCCATAATGGCCCCTGAGAATTGAACACCCAGTCCGTGACGCACGATTGTGCCACGGACTGGGCGAAAGTGGCAATGTCTTTATGCAAAGCGCCCAAACACAGGCGCGATCGTTAACCCTTAGAGCTTCGACTCGATGTACTTTACCGCGTCGCCAACCGTCTGGATCTCGTTAGCCTCGTCGTCGATGTCGATGTTGTACTCCTCTTCCAACGCCATCAACAACTCGGTCAAATCCAAAGAGTCCGCGCCGAGATCATCGATGAAGCGGGCCTCCATCGTTACTTCCTCCGGCTTGCGGTCCAACTTCTCGACCACGATTTTCCGGACCATCTCCGCGACGTTGTTGTCTGCCATTCAGTTCACCTCCTTCTCACTGTAGATTTCCGTTCCAGCCCGTGAAGCAACTGGCCAGACACGGCGCGATACTATATCAAAGCAATCCGCCAATTGCCACTTTGCAGACACCCCCCTAACTGGCCAATGTCTGCAACGCATAATCCAAAATGGAACTGTGCCGCCCCGCGAAATTTATCCTTGAACCGCGCCGCCGCATGCGCTATCTTTCCGCGCCATGGGCCGCGATATCGTTCATTTCAAATGTCACCACTGCAACCACTGCTGCACGGAAGTCGTGTGTCTTCCGACGCCTTACGATGTCATTCGCATCGTTAAGGCGACGAACGCGAATCCGTACGAATTCCTGGAATTCCTGACGCCGGAAGAAATCACCGGTGTCGACAAGACTGACCCCACCTGGCTTGAGTGTGATGACGAACGCTACATGATGGCCTTGCGGCGCGATGACAAGGGGTGTCACTTCCTCGACAAGAAAACCAAGTATTGCGGCATCTATGAGGCCCGGCCCATCCTCTGCAGGCTCTATCCGTTTGCGTTGCATGAATCGCGCGAAGGCGAGTTTCGCGGCTTTTCACTGCATACCGACGTGGGATGCCCTCGTCATCGCGATGGTTCGGTGCCGACAAAGCCTCTGTACGACCTGTACCTAGAAGACTCGAAACATCAAGAGGACTATCAGGCCCTCGTTGACGTCTTCAATGCGCGGGAATATGAAGGCAAAAAGCCTCAGGACTTCATCGAAATGTTCGTCGTTGGCTTCAAGAAAGCCAAAGCCCCGGCTAAAGCGCGTCGACGCAACGCCAGCTAAGAAACGATCGCTCCACGTCCCTGTTCCGTTACCTGGCTCACACTGACTTCCCCCACGTCCACACGCCCGTCCTGTAACAAGTGTCTTCCGCGGCATGCACCTCTATCCACAGGGCACGAGTCGGTTTCTGTGCATCCTCATGCTTAGGGAGGAAGGAGATCAGACGAGAAAGCACTTGGCACCCATTGCAGAACGAAGCATGCAGTAACAGTTGTCTGACCGGGCGCTCTGGATGCGAACGGGCAGTACAACACTTCCAACTCATGGAGGAAGCGGAAGATGAACATCAGTGCTATCAGTGATTCGCTCACCAGCGTTCTCCTATCGAAGCTGAGTGGGAGCTCATCCAGTTCCCAGATGCGGTCCATGCGAGGTCCAGGAATGGACCCCAGCGAGATGGTCGAGTCACGCGCCACCGAATACATTGAAACCAATGATTCGGATGGCGACGGCTACTTGAGCGCAAGCGAGGTGAGTTCGCTCTCGGACGACGCCTTCTCGGCGGCCGATGTCGACGGGGATGGTCTTCTGAGCCAGGACGAACTGATCTCCACCATCAAGGACCACATGGAGCAGATTCGCTCGCTGATGGAAAGTGGAACCAGCGAGGATAACGACGAGAGCGTCCAATCGCTCATGGACAGTGCGGAAGGGGAGTTGTTTAGGGCGATTATGCCGCCGCCTCCCCAAGGTCCGGATCAAGCCGCCATGTCGGCCTATCAGGACAACAACAGCCTGCTGTCTTCGTTGTTATCCGGCGACAACACAGACCTTGCGAATTCGTGGGGGCTGTCGTTGTTGAATGTTTCCGCTTAACGGATTGACGATGACGACAAGCCGGGTTCGGTTCCTTCGAAGGGCCGGGCCCGGCCTATGACTTGTGCTGTATAGATTGGCAAACCCGGTCGAGGCCATACGAAGCCCTAAAGCCAATTCGCCATAAATGCCCCCGCCAGATTGCGTCCCTGCTTGACCAGTCGGGAGGAGTACTCGTATCGTGCTGGAAGACGCCGCATGAATGCGGCATGTAGACTGGAGCAGTATGCGAATTCTCGTGATGGGGGCGGGCGCCATCGGCAGTGTGGTCGGCGGCTTCATGGCAAAAGCCGGACACGACGTCACCCTTGTGGGCCGAGGCGCTCACATGGACAACGTGCGCGGCAGTGGCCTTCGCATTACGGGTATTTGGGGCGAGCATCAGATTCGGGGAATCGATGCGCGTACGCAACCGCCCTCAAAGACGGACACGCCCTACGACCTCATTCTGATCACAGTGAAAGCGTACGACACACATGCCGCCGTTGAGGCCATCCTGCCGCTGGTTTCCGAGTCCACCCTGGTATGTTCCTACCAGAATGGACTGGGCAATGCGGAAGTCATCGCCGAGTCGGTGGGTTGGCGCCGGACGGTGGGGGCGAGGGCAATATACGGAGTCGTCGTGAAGGAACCTGGATGGGTGGAGGTGACGGTTATCGCCAATCCTACGGCGCTGGGCGTCTACTCTCACGAAACGCCGGAGGACCGTGTGCGTGAGATTGTCGCAGCAATGGATGCCGCCGGTCTGCCCACGGTGTACACCGACGCAATCTCGACGGTACTGTGGGGAAAAGTCGCGTACAACTGCGCGCTAAATCCCTTGTCTGCGATGCTGGATGTCCCATATGGCGCGTTGCTCGAGACCGAGCATACGCGCACAATCATGCGAGAAATCGTCAATGAGCTATACGCGGTGGGGCACAAAATGGGGGTTCCGCTGGCCCCTTCCACGGCGGAGGAGTACATCGACCTGCTCTTCCACACGCTGATTCCGCCGACTGCCGCGCACTATGCAAGCATGCGCGCCGATTTCGTTCACAAGAGACGCACCGAAATCGATGCGCTCAACGGTGCAATCGTTCGTTACGCCGCCGGACTTGGCATTCACTGCCCCACCAACGCCCTGCTTACCCGGCTTGTCCATGCGCGGGAGCATGCCCTTGGAGTCTCGAAGTCCCGCTAGTGCAGCGAATCGTAATTAAGGCAACATATTGGTTGACCCAAGGAAGATCCAATAGCGGCGGAAAACAGGGACTGACACAAGCGCAGCGAAGCGGAGACGTGTCTGTCCCTGTTTTCCGAAAGATAAGATGCCATCGGTATGAGTCACTCCGCTAGACTTGGCTTGAGCCGGTTGGCATAGTGGTATGATTCGTTTGACGCACTGCAGAAGGACAACCAGGGGGGAGGCCGCCATGCGCGAGCAACTCATACGTCAAGTTCTGATCGCTTTTGCCGTAGTTTCCGGGAGCATCGCAGCGGCTCAGGAAGCTGCGCAATCCAAGGAGGCGCCTGTCGCGATGGAGGCCGGCCGGAATTTCGTCTACGTTTGCTCGGATGCCGGTGCTGGAGCGTATGAAGCCTTCCCCGATGTGTGCCGACTTCAAGATGGCAGGTTGATGAGCGTTTTTTACGCGGGCTGGACGCACGTGTCGCTGCCCGACGCGGAACACCCAAAAGGTGGTCGCGTGAGCATGTGTTTCTCATCCGATGAAGGCAAGACGTGGACGCCCGCGGAGACCTTGTTCGACGGTCCAGACGATGATCGAGATCCGTCAATCGTGCAACTCAGCGACGGAAGAATCTTGTGCAATTTCTTCACGCTCCGTCATAAGGGTGAAAAAGGTTACCGTGGAATTGGCAGTTGGATGGTGGAGTCGGCGGACAACGGGAAAACCTGGTCGGAAGCACGGCTCATCAGCTCCTACTACTGCAGTTCGCCCATTCGCGAGTTGAAGAATGGGGACCTTATTCTGGGGCTCTACGACGAGACGGGCGATGACGCCTTTGGCGCTGTCATCATCTCGAAGGACAAGGGAAAGACTTGGAGTCCGCCGGTGGACATCCCAAACGGGGGACTGCGTCTGGATGCGGAAACCGACGTCATCGAGTTGAAAGACGGAAGCCTCTATGCCGCGCAGCGCACATCTTCGGAGAGTATGCGGTATTCGATTTCCAAAGACGGCGGGCAAACGTGGAGCGTCTCGGAGCCAATGGGATACTCCGGACATTGCCCGTACCTGTACCGAACTCCAGACGACATCATTCTTTGTGCACACCGCCTGCCAAAGACAAGTCTTCACTTCTCTCTGGATGAGTGCAAAACGTGGAGCGATAACGTGGTGGTCGATGAAGAGCATCACGGGGCATATCCCAGCATGGTGGCATTGAAGGACGGCTCTATCCTGATTGTCTACTACGAAGAGGGAGAGGGTTCCAGCATCCGCGCGCGGAAGTTCAAGGCAACGAAACAAGGCATCGAATGGCTTACGTGGTAATGCCAGGCGCACGGGAAGGATTACAGGTATGGCCGAGCACCGGCGTAGAGTCATCAATGCAATGGCGCCCATTCGGGTATGCGATTTGGGCGGTTGGACGGATACGTGGTTTGCAGAAAAAGGGGCCGTGTTCAATATCGGCGTCTATCCGTACGCGGAAGTGCAGATCTATGTAACCGAAGACGGCAACCCCGAAAATCGCATCACAATAAACGCGGAGAACTTCGGTGACCGGTACACCATTGACCCGGCGCGAATTCGCTACGACCGTCATCCGCTGATTGAGGCATCCATCGATATCATGGAACTGCCGAAGTCCTTGAGTTTTGAAGTGAATCTATATAGCGCAGCACCCGCGGGCGCTTCGACAGGGACTTCGGCGGCGGTAACCGTGGCCTTACTTGGCGCGTTGGATCTTCTCACGCCGGGACAACGCACGCCGCACGAAATCGCCGCGCTCGCCCACAAAGTCGAAACACAGAAACTTGGATTGCAATGCGGCATTCAAGATCAGTTGTGCAGCGCGTACGGTGGCATCTGTTTCATCGAGATGTTTCAGTATCCGTACGCGTCGGTATCGCAGATCTCGGTACCGAATTCAGTATGGTGGGAGTTGGAGCGCCGCTTGGTTCTCGTGTTCTTGGGACACTCTCATTCTTCCAGCGACGTGCATGGCCAAGTCATTCAACGCTTGGATCAAGAAGGCGCCGACAAGTCCGCGCTCACTCCTCTGCGAGCGGCAGCGCACGCGGGCAAGGATGCGCTGTTCAAAGGGGACTTCGACGCTCTGGGGTCGTGCATGATCGCCAATACCAAAGCCCAGGCAGCCCTGCATCCCAAACTGGTGTCGGCGGATGCCGAAGCCGTCATCGATTTGGCCAGGCAGCATTCGGCCGTGGGTTGGAAAGTTAATGGCGCGGGCGGCGAAGGTGGAAGTCTGACTATCCTCTTTGGGGCGGAAGGCGAACGCAAGCGCTCGTTCATAGAGTCCCTGCCCACACTCGATCCCAAGTACCAAGTCATTCCCACCTACCTTTCTCGCATGGGATTGCGAAGGTGGGAAGTCGAGGAACGGTAACGGCAGACGACGCTACCGAGAACTCTACGTCCCACTGACTCGCACTGGTATCGGGGAGCACTTTACCCCAAACAGAATCATGCTGTTTTGCCGTAAGTCTCGTGAACACACTGGTTACGAGACAAGTCCGTATGTGTTCGCGAGAAATCCGGATAAGAACGTCACGGGCTGCATTCAATGAGTGGTTGCCGATGCGCCACTCCCCCAGTCTGAAAGTCGGTCAAGTTCCGCCGAAACTGCTGCCACCCAATTCGCGCTTGACTGCCTGAGAATGGCGCTAATATTGACAAATACACGTACTGCATAGAAGACTATGAGGTGAAGTTGCTGTAAGGTCGTCTAGATTCACGGCTCCTGGAATGCAGCACCAGGGTCGTTCCCCATGTGGTTCCGCTCCAGGAAGGACGAATGATCGTGCGTGCCGAACGAACTCCTTCACCCCCGACCCCCGCACAACGCGCCCTGCGAATCGCTCTGCTCTATGCGCTGGCAGCCAGCCTATGGATTGTCTTCTCGGATCGAATCCTCCTGGCGTGGGGAAACGACACTGAGTTTGTAGCGATGATGCAGACCGTTAAAGGCCTTGCTTTCGTCGTGTTTACATCGCTGCTGGTTTTGCTGATGGTCTACTGGGACACATCGTCGATGCAGCGGGCGCACGACAAGTTGTCACTGAGCGAACAGCGTTTCAGGACATGTGTCGATCAGTTCCCCTACGCGTTTCTAATGCTCGACGCAGAGCGACGAATCCAAGTCGTGAACGCCGTGGCACGTTCGGTGATAGGCAAGTCGGATTCGGCAATCCTTGGAAAACGAAGCGAAGATGTACTGAAACCGGAAGTGTCCGCCGCGGTGTCGCCTCTGCTCGAAGACACGTATGCGAGGCACACGCGGCAGCAAAAGGAATGCGTACTGATATTGGGCGGACAAGAGCACACCTATTTCTTCGATTGCGTTCCGGTGCTCGACGATAAAGGCGACGTTCTGCAAGTGCTCTGCGTGGGTAGAGATATGACTCAGCGGAAGAAGGCCGAAGTGGAACGCGCGATGCTCATAACGGCCATAGAAAATGCCGCGGAGGCCGTCTTCATGACGGACTTGGAGGGCAAGATCGAATATGCCAATCCTGCATTCTCTCAAATCACTGGATATGCGCCTGAAGAAGCCGTGGGGATGTCCACATCTCTGCTCAAGAGCGGCAAGCAGGACGAGCGCTTCTACGGCGCAATGTGGGAGTCCTTGAGGAAAGGCGACCTCTGGCATGGGCGTTTTGTGAACAAGCGAAAGGACAATTCGCTGTACGAATGGAATGCCACCATTTCGCCGGTGCGCGATTCCGAAGGCCGCTTGGCACACTTCGTTTCCGTGACGCGCGACGTGACGGCCGAGGTCGCGCTGGAACGTCAATTGCAGCAGGCGCAAAAGCTGGAAGCCATCGGAACCTTGGCGGGCGGGATCGCCCACGATTTCAACAATATCTTAGCCGCTGTCATGGGATATGCGGAGATGGCATTGCAGGAATTGGAGCCCAATATGGAGGCGTACGCAGACGTTAAGAAGGTGCTGCAGGCATCGTCACGCGCGACTGCCCTCGTACGGCAGCTATTAACGTTCAGCAGACAGATGGAAGAACGCCGTGTTCATGCACATATCGATGCCGTTGCGCACGAAGCGCTGACACTGCTACGCGCCCTAATCCCCGCGTCGGTCGAAATCAAGGAAGTGCTAGGTGGACAGGACGGGTACGTATTCGCGGACATCTCCCAGTTACAGCAGGTCATCGTCAATCTCTGCACGAACGCGTATCAGGCAATGGTAGACGGAAAAGGACAAATCGAATTGTCGACGCGGCTTATCACGGTCCAAGCGGGGTCGTCTCACGGAATCCCGGATCTTCAGGAAGGACAGCACGTGGTACTCGCAGTGAAAGACACGGGGATCGGTATAGACAGCAACAATCTTGAGCGTATTTTCGACCCGTTCTTTACGACGAAGGAAATGGGAAAAGGCTCCGGTTTAGGCCTCTCTACCGTACACGGAATTGTGCGCGCGCACGGCGGGATATTGAACGTAAAAAGCGAACTGGGCGTGGGATCTGTCTTCGAGGTTTGGCTACCGGCAGTCAAAGCGCCAGAAAACCTGGAGCATGCGCAGCAGCAACAACTTACAGGCAGAAGCGAATGCATACTGGTAGTGGATGACGAGGAAATCCTCGCCGAATTGTTGTGCCGGCAACTCGAGCGCTTTGGGTATCGGGTTGTCATGGCCACAGACAGCGAGGAAGCGCTGCGCCTGTTCCGAGAGAATCCCAGACGGTTCGATTTGCTGATAACCGACCAAAACATGCCACAGCTAACCGGCATGCAATTGTCCCAGGAGGTTCTGCGGCTGCGCAAGGGGCTGCCGATCATATTGGCAACGGGCTATAGCGTACCCCTGACAAGGGAGGAAGCAACAAGCCTGGGTATTCGGGCGTATCTAAACAAACCGATCGAGGCGTATCGCATGGCGCAAGTCGTTCGGCAGGTATTGGACGAGGCTTGCCGAGAGTCCGCCACGTAGGCTTTCTCATTGACCACGCGCAGGGGGTGCCCCGACAGGCAGTTCGATTGGGGAAATTGAAGTACTTCTTCATGCATACTGGTAGCGAGTTTGGAGCACATTTGACGAAAATTCGCGCAGGCGGATTCCTGCGCGCAACGATACTGCGGTAGTCCCCGTCTCCATGCGGCGGGAATCGCATTCGAGTGATTTGATTCGGTGTCGCGGTGACCGTAGCATCGGTCATTAGCTGGAGGATATTCGTGGAGATAATTGCATTGCCGATGACCCCGTTCATGACGAATTGTTATGTGGTTCGCCATGGAGGGGAAGCGTTGATTGTAGATCCCGGTGAGTTTCCGAGGGAACTTGCCGATGCCATCAAAGGATATACTGTACGAACCGTGGTCAACACCCATTGCCATTGCGACCATTGCGGTGGAAACGGTGAGGTTTTGGAGCAGACTGGCGCGGAACTGATTTGTCATGAGAACGAACTGCCGTTGCTGCGCGCTGTCCCTCAGCAAGGAATGATGTTCGGCGTTCCATTTCCGCCGTCGCCCGAGCCGAATCGTACAATTGATGAAGGTGATTCCGTTCGCGTAGGTGACATCGAACTCCAGGTTCGTTTCGCGCCGGGTCATTCGCCTGGTCACATTGTGCTTGTGGGAGACGGTTTTGTGCTCGCGGGAGATGTGCTGTTTGCCGGTTCCATAGGCCGCACAGACCTTCCCGGAGGGAGTCATCAACAGTTGCTGCAGTCCATTAGTGCGAAATTGCTGACGCTTCCAGATGAAACGGTGGTTTACAGCGGACACGGTCCTGCAACAACGATCGGAACCGAACGGCGAACCAACCCGTTTCTGGTGGGTCTATGACACTATTTGCCGCCCTTATGCTGATGCTAGGTGCGCCCTCGATTGAGGTGAGCTTAGCGCCCGATCAACCGATCCCCTTCGTTTATGTCGACGATCCGCTGATTCTCCAGATCAAGGCCAATGCAGAGTCCGACCTGAAGATCACCGGAAAGGTCACCTTCACCGGCACGGCTGGGCAGTCTGCTGTCGTTGACCTACCCGCCATCTCGTTACGCGCCCAGGGTACTCATTGGCATCAGGTCGAAGGGGCGCCGCCAGATAGAGGCCAATTTCAAACGCACGTCGCGCTGAACGTGAACGGTCAGGCTGCGGAATTCGACTTGGCCTATTGCCGTATCGACAGACCCAACGCAAAACTCGTTGCGCCGCTTGGCGTTCATCTTCAGCAGCCAGACGATAAGGCGTTGGTGGCTTTCCAGGGTATACCCGCGCGGCAAGTCTGCATGAACGCAGATATCGAGCACATCGAAGAAGCGGTCGAACGTGCCGTAAAGAGCGGATGTCTCGTATCCCTGCTGGTGGACGCGAGCAAGCTGCCCAATGCCCCCGAACGTTGCGAGGTCCTGGCGCGCACGCTGCTCGACAAGGTAGCTGCGTGGATCGTGACCGTACCGGAGGCCAGTGTGGCGTTCGATGCTATCGCCGAGGCAGTCCGAAAAGGCGGTTCGCGTGCGGCCATTATGCCCATGGTGTCTAATGAGCAGGAAATTGCCACGCTGCTGGCAAACGGCGCTGGCCGGTTTGCCTCGTCGGTTGTTCTGCGTAACGACATGCTGCAGTGCGATTCGCTCGGCGGCTTGCGCGCCGCATCGGAGTCGCTCGGATACGAAGGATTCGGCACCAACGTTATGGGTATCGGCGCCGATCCGCTTTCGACGGATGCAGGATTGGCGTTGGTGCAAAACTGCACTCGCAACCTGGCCGGAGGCGCGCGCCTATGCCTCTTGGAGCCTGGACTGCTGTTCTCCGAAGGAAAATTCCAGGACGGTTACGTGTACACGACCGCGCTTGTGAACCGGCTCGGAGCCGCACAATATGTGGGTCCTCTGGAGATGCCGAAGGACATTGACGCGTATATCTTTCGCGTGGGCAATACCTGGACGTTGCTGCTTTGGGCAAACAAAGACGAGCAAGACGTCTCCATTGGCGTGGGCGATGCAACGCAACTCGTCTGCTCTAACGCTGTGAATAACCCCATATCCGTCCCCGAAGGCAAGGACGGAGACCTGTCGTTGCACGTGACGCATCAACCGATGTATCTGAGCGGTTCGGGCGGAGATCTGCTTACGAAGGCGGCGCGCAACATGGCGCGACGTGAGGCGCAAGCGTTTGTGGGCACGAAAGCGTTCCAGGAAGGTTTGCCGCCGGAACTCATGGCGATCATGAAGTCGATCGCGGACATCAAGGGTGGAAAACCGGACCGCTTGAACTTCTTTGCGATACTGAGGCTCTTCCCAGTTTTGGAGCAGAAATGGCACGAGGGCCAAATGGGAAAAGAAGTCGCAGTGCCGGCAATGGCTTCGATGTCGCGTCTTGTGCGTACGCTTTGTGTGTTGGAACAGGAAGCGGGCGAACCGTTTCTCGAAGTGCTCCAGGCCACGCTGGATCGATGCGGCGAGTACCAGTCGCAGTACTTGACCGGCTCCGGCGGAACGAACAATACGCACGAACGCGCGGATTGGCTGCTCGCCGAAGTCGGTCGTCTGATGTCGGAATCGAAGAGTCTGGTCGAGCAAGGACGCGAGATTGAAGCCACGGGGGTAGCTTCATTGGCGGAGTGGCGCGCGCGTTCCCTGGAATTCGCCGCCAAAGCCGCTCCTCTCAGTCCTGTCCACGAACAGCAGTAGCGGCGGAATACAGGGACTGACACAAGCGCAGCGAAGCGGAGACGTGTCTGTCCCTGCTTTCCGCAGATGCCATCAGCATGATTCACTTCACTCGCGACAGCCATTCTTGCCCGAGAATTGGGTAGAATACTCTCGCATCGCAAGTTTCATCGTTTTTCCGCTCACCAGCATGGGGGTTCGATATGAAGAAGATTGGGGTTCTGACAAGTGGGGGCGATTCGCCGGGTATGAATGCCGCGATTCGCGCCGTCGTCCGCGCGGGTTCCTATCACGGACTCGAAGTCTGGGGGATATACCGTGGCTATCAAGGGCTGATCGACGACCAGGTCAGAGTGCTGGGACCGCGCGACGTGAGCGGTATTATCAATCGCGGCGGCACCATCATTCACACCGCGCGCTGCAAACCCTTCTTCGAAGCGGAAGGACGCACCAAGGCCGCCGAAACGTTGCGCAAGCATGGTATCGAGGGGCTCGTTGTCGTTGGTGGCGACGGATCGTACCGTGGTGCGCTGGCGCTGCATTCGGAACACGGCATTCGATGCATTGGCCTGCCCGGCACCATCGACAACGACATCGGCGGAACGGACTACACCATCGGCTACGACACGGCGCTGAATACCGCGATGGATGCTATTGACCGGTTACGAGATACGGCCATGTCACACGACCGCATCTTCTACGTGGAAGTCATGGGCCGCCGAAGCGGATATCTCGCCATGATGAGCGGCATCGCTGGGGGCGCGGAGGAAATTCTCGTGCCCGAAAGCCCGACAGAAGTTGAGCGGATCGTGGAACATCTTCGTGTGGGTCAAGCTGCCGGGAAACGTTCGGCTATCATAGTTGTTGCAGAGGGTGATGAGGCCGGTGGCGCATTCGATACCGCAAAGAAGATCGCCGACATCAGTGAATTCAAAGACTTTCGCGTGACCGTAATCGGTCACTTGCAGCGCGGCGGAACGCCGTCGGCGTTTGACCGATTGCTGGCTAGCAGGATGGGCGTGCGCGCCGTGGAAGCGCTGCTCGAAGGCGAGACCGGCAAGATGGTGGCGATCAACGCAAACAACATCCTGTTGCGACCGCTCTCCGAAACCTGGGAATGCCGGACGCAGTTCGATCCGGGCTTCGATCGCATCGCACGAATTCTCGCGAGTTAACGGTCCAATCCGTTCAGACTCCAAGTCAGATCCCTCGCTTCGCTCCTACGATACGCGGCTCTGTTCTTGCCGTGTTTATTCCTAGGAGGCACAACGCGCGTTCAGCATTGTGGTGAAAGGCCCCAGAGTAACAGCTTCATCACGACGCCGCGCCGAGCCTTCTTTGGTTTGTCATGCTGAGCGAAGCGAAGCATCGGGCTTCAAAATCCGCTTCCCGAGTAGCCACCCGATCGCCAAGCTCGGTATAACGTAATCCGTGAAACACGGGTGACACACGACACGGGCATGATTGCCACTCTCCATTCGTGTAATTCGTGTGATTGGTGGTTTACCTCCTCCGTGCCGAATAGCTGCTCTGAAGCAGCGCCAGGCAAACATCTGCCTTAAACCCCACACACCGCCCCATGCCGAACGCGCGAACAGGTGTATCGGGATCTTGATCGGTGAAATTCTCGCTACCAGGATTCGTAAACGTGCACGCGTGGCGTGACTCGGCCCTTTTCAATAAGGCAGGGCCAATAGCCAAACACTGGGCTGACTCGCGGGCGACCCGCGGAGAATCCGGTGACTCCTTGCGCGCCGCTGGTGACAAGCGGCGCCAATTCTTTGGAGAAACGTTCGACGGCTTCTTTGCGTGGATCGGCCACGCTGATGCGAAGGACGGTTTCCAGCAATTCAGGCTCGGGGAACAAACCAGGTCCACAAGCCCCCGTGCCGAGGCATTCGACGTTTGTGCGTTCCAGTTCGAATCCGGCGCGGCGCACACGGTCGATCACAATCTCGCCGCAACGCTTAGCCTTCTTCACTGCATTGCGCCCGAAGACCGTCAGCATGCCCTGCGCCCAATAGCCGTCCCGATACGTCGCGCTAACCTTATAATACGGCGTTGGCGCGCTGCCCTTTGCTCCCTCAACGCGAACGCGGTCATTACCCTCGTCACGTAGCGATAACCCCATGAACGATACGCGGGCGTCGGGACTGAGGTAATCGGCGGGGTCTCCGATCTCGTAGAAGAGCTGCTCTTTGACCGTTTCTTCCGTAACCCATCCCCCGCTACCAACGGGCTTCGTCACGACACAGGAACCATCCGGGGCCATCTCAACAAACGGAAACCCAATCGTCTCTGGATTAGGCACGTCGAGCCAGTTCGTCGATATGCCCCCCGTGACTTGCGCGCCACATTCGATGATGTGCCCTGCAATCAACGCACCGGCAATTTTGTCGTGGTCTTCCCACGACCAACCATAGTGATACGCGCAAGGACCTACAACGAGACTCGGATCGGCCACGCGGCCGGTAATGACGATATCCGCACCCAACACAAGCGCGTCTGCAACGGGCTTCGCGCCTAAGTAGGCATTTGCCGTTACGAGTCTTTCTTTCACCGACGAGATAGGATCTCCGTTTTCCAAGTTCTTAAGAAGTTCTTCGCCGCCGTCCGCCGCCTTTATCAGCGGAAGGACATCGTCCCCCGCGACAATGGCTACCTTCAAATGACTGCACCCCGCATCGCGCAACGCAGCGGCGCACGCCTTCGCGCACCCCTCCGGATTGAGCCCACCCGCATTCGTAACGACCTTACACTTCGATCCGCCGCGCCACGCGGGCGAGAGCGA
This sequence comes from Candidatus Hydrogenedentota bacterium, assembly GCA_019695095.1. Lineage (NCBI taxonomy): Bacteria > Pseudomonadati > Candidatus Hydrogenedentota > Candidatus Hydrogenedentota bacterium. The sequence goes on along the minus strand of JAIBAQ010000003.1, from coordinate 32,034 downwards.
CCTCACGACCTCTACAAAATCGCGCGCATAGCCGAGCGAGGGGTCCTTCTGCTGCTGCACGGCCATGATCGACAGCGACACTTCCGCGAGATAATCCAGCGTCAGGTAATCGAGATCCGGTTGTTGCGCCAACAACGTCGCCGGGGCATCCATGCTGTCGCCCCAGAATCCCTGCGCGTTGCCGATTCGCAGTGCATCGTTACTCATTGGAGCCCCTGATTAATTCCAAATTTGTATCATCACGTCTGCAACACCCCCGTGTGATACCGCGCAGGAGGCGGAGTCCTCTTCGCCAGGCTTAGCGCGGTAATCAGCACGCTTCGCGTGGTGTGAGGAGCGATGATAGCGTCGATCCAGCCGCGCGCGGCGCCGTATCGAATGTCCGTCTTGTGTTCGTAGTCCTTCTTCACAATCTCGCGCAGCCGATTCATGTCTTCGGTATCGAATTCCTTGCCATCGCGTTCTGCGCTTTTCTTCATGATGTCGAAGAGCGTCCCGGAGGCCTGGTCTGCGCCCATCACCGCGTAGCGGGCGCAGGGCCACGCAAAAATGAAGCGAGGGTCGTAGGCCTTGCCGCACATCGCATAGTTACCCGCGCCAAATGAACCGCCGACCACTACGGTAATCTTGGGCACCACGGAATTGCTCATCGCATTGACGAGTTTGGCGCCGCTTCTGATAATGCCGGATTGTTCGGCATCGCGGCCAACCATGAAGCCGAAAACATCCTGAATGAAGACCAGCGGGATGCCGGTCTGGTTGCAGTCCATGACGAATCGCGCGGCTTTGTCGGCGCTGTGAGCGTAGAGCACGCCGCCAATCTGCAAACCCTCTTTCACTGACTGCACGCGCTGACGCTGATTCGCCACGATGCCTACGGCAATGCCCCCAATCTTCGCATAAGTTGTGATAAGTGTTTGGCCGTAGTCCGCCTTGAATTCCTGCATGGAACCCGCATCTACAATGGTTTCAAGCAGCGCGTGCGTATCGTATTCCTTGCGTCCGTCCGCGCTCACGAGGGCGTAGACAGATTCGGGATCCTTGGCGGGACGCGTCGACAGATCGCCGTCCAAGGATTCATTCCATTTCTCTCCGGGCAGCAACTCGATCAGGGAACGGATACGATCAAGACATGCTTCGTCTGTAGGCTCGCGGAAATCAATCGTCCCACTGATCGCCGCGTGCATACTCGCGCCGCCAAGCTCTTCCGGATCGACGACTTGCCCGATCGCAGCCTTCACCAAAGAGGGTCCAGCAAGATAAAGCCCGCTGCCCTCGGTCATGAGTAGTTTGTCGCAGAGCACGGGCAAGTACGCGCCGCCCGCAATGCAGTTCCCCATGATCGCCGCGAGTTGCGGCACACCCGCCGCCGAAATGACCGCATTGTTGCGGAAGATGCGCCCGAAATCGTCTTCATCGGGAAAGATCTCGTCCTGCAACGGCAGGTAGACCCCCGCGGAATCGACAAGGTAGATGGTGGGCAGCGCGCACTCAAAGGCGATGCGTTGCGCGCGAAGCAGTTTCTTGCAGGTTTGAGGAAAGAAGGCGCCCGCTTTCACGGTGGCATCGTTGGCAACAATCATGCACGGTTTGCCGTGCACAGAACCGATGCCGGTAACGGCACCCGCGGCGGGCACATCGCCAACCATCGGATACATCTCGTAAGCGGCCCACAGATTGAGCTCGAAGAACTGTTCCGGCGAGTCAAGCAGCGCCGCGATGCGCTCCCGCGCCGTAAGACGGCCGAGTCGTTTCTGGCGCTCGCGTCCTGCTTGGCCACCGCCTTCGCGTAACACCGCTTCTTGCGCGAGGATGTCCTCCGTGAGCGCCCGCAACGGAGCCGGAGCTGGAGGAGGTATGTCTGCCATCAAGACGCCATATCCATGCTAAGACCTCAGCGTTATCGCGACCAAGACACACAGCACAAGAAAACTCTTGCAGACACTTCACCTGACTAGCGTTTGCGGTTCGTCAACCGCGATAACCCGTCAGGCGATCCGATATCCCGTAGATTTCTGCGTCATTGTTCTTGAAAAGCGCATCCAGCGAACGGTCTATCGTCTCGAATGCCATCGTGCAATACAGCTTCCCAACCGCCAGATCGTTGGCTATTGCGTCTGACTTTCCGTCCGCGTTGGCGAGCAAGCCATCGAGTTTGCTGATGACCGCAGTCACCGTGTAGAGCGCGATGACCGCGTTCGTCAGGCGATCGAGCAGCATCTGCTGCTCGACGATGTTCTCGCGATGCCGAATGACCGCGCGCTGCACCGAGAAACCGAATCGCCGTACGGCCTCGCCCAGTTTCTTGGCTTCGTCCTGCAGTTGGTACGCGCGCACGGGAATCGCGGGTGTCTTCATGGCTCGCTCAAGCGCCGTCTTGCCAATGCCAAACGCTTTCCCCAGCGCGCGCAAGGGCGACGTGACCGAATCGGCGACGTCCTTCAGTTGCATGCCCACGTCGCGCATACCGACGATGGCGATGAACGCGCGGAGCACTTCGTTGGAACCTTCGCCGATAGTATTGAGGCGCGCATCGCGCATCATGCGTTCATAGGGTTCATCGGTGAAGAAAGATCGGCCACCCAGAATCTGCATCGTGTCATAGCAGATCTTCCACTGGCAGTCGCTTGCGAAGACCTTGATGATGGCCGTTTCCAGCATGAAGTCTTCTTCGCCGCGGTCAAGCAAACCGGCGGTCAAGTACGTGGCCGCATCCATGGCATACACCAGGGCGGCCATCTTCGCGAGCTTCTCCTTCACCAGTCCGAACGACGCCAACGGTCGCTGAAACTGATGGCGTTCCATTGCGTGCTTCGTGGCGCGTTCCACCATTTCCTTGCAGTTGCCGGTGCATCCCGCACCGAATGTCGTGCGCCCAAAGTCGAGCACGGTCAAGGCCATTTTCAAACCCGCACCGAGCTTGCCCAGAATATTCTCCGCTGGCACCACCAGATTCTCGAAGGAAAGCTTGGCCGTCTTCGTGCCGCGCATTCCCACCTTCTCGAGAGCAACGTCCGTGACAACGAAACCGGGCATGTCCGGGGTGACCAGAAACGCGGTCACCTTGTCTTGAGGACCGTTCTTGGTCTCGACGGTAGTCTGCGCCATCACCGTCAGTATGTCCGCGATTCCCCCGTTCGTGATCCATTGCTTCTTTCCGTTGATCACGTACGCGTTTCGCGCGGGATCATAGACGGCGCGCGTCTCGACGCCAGCCGCGTCGGAACCAGCGTTGGGTTCGGTCAGCGCGAAAGCCGCAAGCGCCTCGCCCCGCGCAAGCGGCGGCAGCCAACGTTCACGCTGCTCCTTCGTGCCGAAGAGCAGCAATGCCTTGAGACCGATGCTCTGGTGCGCGTTAACGAAAAGGGCCGTCGATCCACAGCGCCGCGCAATTTCTTCGACCAACCGGCAGTAGCCAAACTGCGTGAGCCCAAGCCCACCGTATTCATCGGAAATCGTGCAACCCAGAACGCCCAACTTACCCAACCCGGCAATAACGTCTTCCGGGATATTCTCGTTGCGGTCAATGGCCACCGGATCGAGGTGTTCGTCCGCCCACGCATTCAGCTCCCGGACAAGCCTATCCACTCGCGATCTTTCCTCGTCGCCTACGTTTGGATAGGGAAGAACGCGTTCCGCATCGAACAGGCCAAAAAAGAGAGCCTTCACGAAACTAGGTAACCGTTTGCCGGAGAAGAGCAACTCCTCGGCCATGCGCATTTGCTGTTCGTTAAGAGTCGCGATGTCGGTCATAGTCGCCTCCGCACCTGCGTTGCAGAAACGGGGAAAGGGTTACCTACCGGCAGTTAGGAATTCGTGACGTCGACAGATCCTTGCCCGATCTCCAGCGTAACGCGTTATTGTCGCACTGGTTCAGAAAACAAGTCAATACGCCTGGAAGACTTCTCGCAGGGACGACAGGTGGAGTTCTCGCTCATCACAGCAAAAACTAAAATGCATGCATCATGTAACCGTGCCCGGTTCACAACGTCCTCGCGGGGCTACGAATCCGCAAGCACTTCGCGTACTTTGGCAGCAAGACCTTGAACCGAGAAGGGCTTCTGAATGAAGGCCGTGCCGCCTTCGAGAATGCCGTGCTGCGCGATGACGTTGCCCGTATAGCCAGACATGAATAGGACCTTGATCCCAGGACAGAGTCTTGATGCCTCTCGGTAGAGTTGTTGACCGTTCATGCCAGGCATGACGACATCTGTGACGATCAACCGGACTGACTCGGAATTCCGCCCCAGTAGAGTCAGCGCTTCCGGCCCCCCGTTCGCTGCGAGTACCGTGTAACCTTGCCGTTCCAGTACCGCGGTGGCGAGATCCCGGACCATCTGATTGTCTTCTACAAGAATGACGGTCTCGGAGCCTCGCAGTTCCTTCAGTGCAGGCCCTTTGTTTGCTGCTGGAGTGGACTGAAGCGAAGACGCGGGTAGGTAGACCTTGAACGTCGTTCCTTTACCGAGTTCGCTGTATACCCAGATCAACCCGCCATGTTGCTTCACGATTCCATAGACGGTAGCCAGGCCCATTCCCGTACCCATCTCGCCTTTTGTCGAGAAGAAAGGCTCGAAAATCTGCCTCCGGGTCTCCTCACTCATTCCATAACCCGTGTCACTGACGATAAGCGCCCCATAGGATCCCGTGATGGCAACGGGGTGATTCTCACGATATGTCTCATCCAGTTCAGCCTGAGACACCTCAATGTTGAGCGTTCCGCCGTCGGGCATCGCATCCTGGGCGTTTATGGCCAGGTTCATGAGAATCTGCTCGACCTGCCCCGTGTCCGCCAGAATCGTACATGGCTTCGGATGGAGCGTAATCCGCAGCGAAACGCTCTCCTGCAAAGTCCTCCGAAGCAACTTCTCCATCCCTGCAATAATGACATTCAGATCGACGGGCCTGATTTGAAGCGTCTGCCTGCGGCCGAACGCCAGGAGTTGGCGCGTCAGCTCCTGAGCGCGTTCCGCGGCTAGCTTGATTTCGAGTAATTGCTCCCGTTGCCTTTCAGGACTATTCCCCTCGGATATCAGCATCTCCGCATACCCAAGGATCGGTGTCAACATGTTGTTGAAATCGTGCGCAACCCCTGCGGCAAGCCGCCCCACCGATTCCACTCTTTGCGCCTGGCTCAACTGCTCCGAAATCTTCTGTTGCTCGGTAACATCCAATAAGATCCCGTTTAACACAACCGCGTCTTCGGATCGCGATGGACTGGCCATCCCTTTGATCCATTTCGTATTGCCGTCTTCCGCGTCCAACCGTCCGTCAAAATTCCAGTTCCGGAAAGCCGCTGCCGCATCGCGTAACGACTGGTCGAAGCGCTGCCGATCGCTTGCCGGGAGCTGCCCACGAAACTGCTCCAAGAAGGCAATGGGGTTGTCGGGAAGCCCCAAGACTTCCGAGCAACGTTCACTCACATAGGAAACGGCGATCGGTTCGTCGGGTGAGATCTTGAATTGGCAGACTACTCCCGGAATATGGGCCGCAATCCCGCGCAACTGCTCATTGCGCTGACGCAGCACTTCGTCTGTCTTGCGCCGCTCGGCTCGTATACGCGCTTCGCGCAACTCACGCCGAACAACTTCGGGAAGCCGCATCAGGCGGTCCTTCATCAGGTAATCGTGGCAGCCCGCCTTCATCATTTCGACCGCGGTCTCTTCGCCGATGGTTCCGGAGACGACAATGAAAGGAAGATCCAGGGTGCTGCGCTTAAGTACTTCCAGCGCCTGCTGCACCGTGATCTTTGGCAAGTGAAAGTCCGAAATCACTACGTCCCAGGGACGAGTCTGAAGCGCTGATCTCATATCCGAGGTCGTCTGAACGCGTTCCCAAGAAACATCAAACCCCTGACTTCGCAATTGCCGCATGATTAGCAGCGCATCGTCTTCGTTGTCTTCGACGATCAGTACACGCAAAGGCTCACTCATACTACCTCGAATCGGGGAAAGGCTCATTCACCACTAACCAGTATAACCCGAGCTGGCCGACCGCTCGAAAGAAGTCATCGAATTCCACCGGCTTACGGACATAACTATTGGCGCCGAGACTATAACTATCGACAATGTCCTCCTCTTCGCTTGACGACGTTAAGACAACCACGGGGATCATTCGTGTCCGCGCATTCGCGCGTATCTGACGGAGCACCTCAAGCCCATCCAATTTCGGCAGTTTGAGATCAAGCAACACAACACACGGCGTTGCGTGGTCCGGTGATTCTGAAAGTATGCGATCAACGGCGTCTTGCCCGTTTCTGCAGACCTCAATTCGATTGGCAATGTTGCTCCGTCGCAGTGCACGAATGGTAAGCGCTTCATCGTCAGGATTGTCTTCCACGAGTAGGATGACGCGTTCGGAGTTCATCGGTCTGTCGCTCCTATTTCAGTAACGAAGCTTCTTCCGCCAAGGTGAAATAGAACACGGCCCCTATACCGGGTGTACCTTCGGCCCACACCCGCCCACCGTGCCGGCGCACAATCCTCTGTACCGTTGCCAAACCAATACCCGTTCCGGGAAACTCATCGTTGTTGTGCAAACGCTGAAAGACTCCGAACAGTTTTTCCTTGTGGGCCATGTCGAATCCCGCACCGTTATCCCGGACGAAATAGGCAACGGTCCCATTGTCCGATAGTGCACCAAATTCGATGCGTGGGCTGGAACTGTTCCCTGTAAATTTCCACGCATTTCCAAGAAGATTCTCAAGGGCAATGCGTATTAACGCGGAATCCGCCGACGCAGTAATGTTGTCTTCCACGACGAAGTCGACGTTTCTATCCGGGTGAACTTCGCGAAGGTCAGCGACGATGCCTCGCGCCAGGCTGCTAAGGTCGATTCGGTCCACGTGCATCTCTGTGCGTGTCAGCCGCGACAATCGCAAGAGGTCCTCAATCAGCAACCCCATGCGTCTCGCGCCGCCGCGAATTCGGTGCAGATAGTCCCGGGCGGTGTCGTCAAGTCGAGACTCATACTCTTCTGTCAATGCCTGACTGAATCCATCGACAGCCCGCAGCGGCGCGCGAAGGTCGTGGGAAACCGTGTGCGCAAATGACTCAAGCTCCTTGTTCGCATTCTCCAGTTGTGCGGTGCGTTCCTGCACGCGCCGCTCCAAATCCACATTCAGTTCGCGTATGCGCTCTTCTGCGCGTATCCGCTCCAGAATTCCCCACATGCCTTCCATGATGAGCGTTAGCTGGGTAAGGTCTGTGTCGTCGTAGTCGCTCTCCTTATTGCCCACCCCGGCAAGAAGAACGATTCTCCCTCCGGCAAAAACGGGAACGTTCATGTGGCGTATGAGAGCAACGTGCCCATCCGGTGTCCCCTTCTTCCAGGGATTCTCGGCCGTATAATCATTGGTGATGATGGGCCTGCGCTGTCGAATCGCTTCTCCCCACAATCCTGTCTCTGCCACATAATAGTGAATGGGCTTATCAATAATGGCGCACTCCTTCATGGCCACTCGCGACCAGGAATGCATCGTCATTTCCGTCATGTCCTCACTGACAAAAGCCAAATAGCCGATCGAACTCTTGGTTAGGCGCACCGCCTCCTCCAAGGCAAAGTCGGTAATCTCTTGGAGCGAGGACCGATCCATTCTGTTCAGCGCGAGCAGTGCGGCGGAGCGCTGAGCGTCGAGCGCCACTTGCTCCTCCGCGCGCTTGCGCGCGGTAATATTGTGGACCGCCGCAAGGATGCACTCCGTCCCTACAATGCGCGATGCGCGCAGCGCGACTTCCTCGTCAATAATGCTTCCGTCACGTCTGCGGGCGCGCCATTCGAGACGTTGAGGACCTTCTTCAATGGTCCGGCGAAACCATTCCCTTGCATCTTTACCGGTGTACGGGGGCGCTCCCATCCCCATCTTGTCCAGATCGAACGAAAGCAACTCCGCACGAGAGTACCCAAGCATCTCGCACGCGCAGTTGTTCGCGTCGAGAACCTTGCCCGAACGATCGTGGATGAAGACCGCCACGTCGGTCGCATCGAAGATTTCACGGTAATTCTGCTCACTCTGCCTCAACTCGGCTTCCGTGCGCTTACGCTCCTCCACCTCCGCTTTCAACTCCGTGATCTGCCACCGCATCAATCGCCATACGAAAAACGAAACAACAGCCACCGTTACAGCCGAAAACAGCAGCAGGGCAATTTGCGCCATATGGACAAGCTTAAGATGTTCATTGTGCAAATCGGCTGCGCGTGCGTTTGTTGCTTCGTCGATCGCGTCCGCATACGCTCCGGCGCCCACCACCCAATTCCACTCCGGAACTAGCTTCACAAACGCGAGCTTGCGGTAGCCCACGTCAGTGGCCCGGCCTCCAGTTGCCTTTGGCCAGTAATATCCGACAACCCCTTCACGATGGGAAAGGCAGACCCGGTTAAATTCCGCGAAAATATCGAGCGGTTTCACGGCCGCGACACGCGGATCGGACCTGTCGACTATCTCGCCATTGAGATAGAACTTGGATACTCGTTCGAGGTCAATCAGGCCGGTGACCTCATGGCCTTCCAAATCCTTCAAAGGGTGCACAAGCATCCACGCTCTCCGCGGTTCCCCGGGATCAAGACGGTGCACCCAAAGGTAATTCCCATCGCCAAATCGAATCCGAGCGCACGCCTCTATCGCTGCCTGCTGTGCTGCCTCCACGGTGGGTGATGTGTTCATGATGTAATGGATTAGGTCGCACGCGATGTCGACCCTGCCGCGCATCTCAGCGACCATCTCGCTCTCTTGGGCCGTGCGCAGCCTAGCAAGCCTGTCCGTTGCATCCTGGCTCAGGACATGGAGTAGAAACCAAGCAAGAGCCAGATTGCCTAAAATCAGCGTCAGAACGACGCCGACTAGCGCCTGGATGCGTTGCTTCATTACTGCCCTTCTTCCAACGGCACCGACAACAGATTATTGTCCGGAGGATAAACAGTTGCCGATAGGATGCTAAATCTTCTCTCCGCGATGCAGGACATGAGGGCGCCCCTGTATGTGCGGACCCAAATATCACGTTTTATTATTATACATCCACCCTGCTCCCTAGGCTATATCTTTGTCTTCTGCTACTGGCCCCTGTCAGACCCTTTCAGATGAACTTGTCAAGTCATTTCTATTGGGGTACAATAAGGATAAGATTATTTATTGAATTTTCCGTAGGATTTACGTGGTCATTTGAAACGCAAAACAATATATAGGAGGCAATTATCTCGGTATACGCACTGGGCACAAGTAATAGATATTGGGCGGAGAGCGAACACAATATTCTGTTGCACTCCTCGCTGCAATTTGCTACACTTTCTATATATAGAAGCGGTCGCAGCAGCAACCGAGGTCCAGCCATGTATGCCTATGAAGAACTGCACACTGAGCGGCGACGCGAAATTGTTGGCATAGTTGTAATTTTAGCTACTATTATTATTTTCCTGGCCCTCGTCACCGACGGCTATGAAAGTGATGTGCGCCGCCCTATAGATGGCATGTCCGAAGTGCCTAATGTCCTGGGACCTGTGGGGGCCGCCCTTGCCGGGATACTCACCTTGGTCTTCGGGGGCGCGGCTCATGCCCTCTACGTCATTACAGGAGTCTGGGGCGGAATGCTTCTCGCTAACCGCCCGCTCGACCGACTGGGGATACGCGCCGTAGGAGCGTTGGTGCTTCTCGCGTCGGTCGCGGCCCTCTTGCACGTCGACATGTCCTTGGCGCACGAGGGTGACCCCGTCGGAGGTATGGTCGGGGCGTTTACCGGATCGCTGATCGATACCTACTTTGGCGTCATTGGCGCAAACATCATTGCCGGCATGCTGGCGGTCATAGGCCTGTTGCTCTCCACGGAATTCTTGTTCATCCGGCTCATCAACAATCTGCGCCTCTTTGTCGTCTGGTTCGTAAAATCCTCGCTTCGCTCGGTTATGCGCGTGGGTGATTGGTGGGCGGCTCGACGTGGGCATGTGGAAGAAGATCTGCGGGGAAGACCTCGTGTGCGCAAAGAACTGCCTGAGTCCGTTCCCGATATCGACGAACTCCTTGATGAGGAATTGGCGGCCACCGATGAGTGTCCGTTTGATTTGACCCCCGTGATCGCCACGTCAGGTTACGACGATGACGTGCCGGAACCTCCCCACATCGTGCGATTCAGGGGAGGCCGCTCGGTATTCGTTACGACGCCTTCCGCAGAAAGCGTATCGAACCACAAGGTTGCCGCTGAAGACGAGGACTTCATTTCGGATGAAGAAGAGGCGGTGGATGTCGCGAATGCCGACAAGCACTCCGGGATGGTAGCGGAAATTGAAGAGGAAGAAACGGTCTCTGTCGTTGAAGCACCGCCACCCATTCAGTTCACGGCCTTGAAGCCAAAGGGCCGCCAAGCGCCCATGCCGCGCCGCAAGATGGACGTTCAAGAAGAGTTGCCGCCGGACTACGTGTATCCCAAGAAATATACGCGGCCTCCCATTGATCTGTTCGATCCTGCCGCGCCACCGAAAATGGCGGACCGCACGCAGGAATTGGTGCGCACCAGCGCAATGCTTGAGGAATGTTTGCAGACTTTCGGCATTGAAGCCAAAGTCACGGATGTAACGCGCGGACCGACCATCACGCGTTTCGAACTTGAACCCGCGCCCGGAATCAAAGTGAGCCGTTTCCTGTCATTGGCGGACGATATTGCGTTGGCATTGAAAGCGCACCGCGTGCGCGTAGAAGCCCCAATCCCCGGTAAGGGCCGCGTAGGCATCGAAGTACCCAACAAGGACCGCGAACCGGTCGTTGTGCGCGAACTCCTTGAATCGCGAATCTTCACGCGAAGCAAAGGCGCATTGAACCTCGCGCTTGGGAAAGACATTGCAGGTGACGTAATGGTCGCGGACCTGGCCTCCATGCCTCACCTGCTCGTGGCAGGCGCGACCGGCGCAGGAAAGACCGTCTGCGTGAAGACCCTGCTTGCAAGCCTGCTCTACAGGCGCACACCCGACGAACTGCAGATGATGCTGATCGATCCCAAGATGGTGGAATTGTCGATCTTCAACGACATCCCACACTTGATCACGCCGGTCGTGACGGATCCGAAAAAAGCAGCCTCCGCATTGAACTGGCTCATCGTCGAGATGGAAGAACGCTACCGACTCTTCGCGCATCTGCGCGTGCGCAATATTGAAGTGTACAACCAGAGCGTCGAAAACGGCGAAATCGAAATGGTCGGAGGCGAGGGCCAAGAAGAAGAGAACGGCGAATCCGTGGCCGCTATCCGAAAACTCCCGTATATCGTGTGCGTTATCGACGAATTGGCCGATTTGATGATGCTGGCCCGTGCCGAAGTGGAAGACGCCATCGCCCGCCTGGCGCAATTGGCCCGAGCAGTGGGTATCCACCTCATTATCGCCACCCAACGCCCGTCCGTAGACGTGTTAACCGGGGTTATTAAGGCCAATTTCCCCTGCCGAGTCTCATTCCAGGTCTCCTCCCGGGTGGATTCCCGGTGCATTTTGGACGAAATCGGGGCCGAACGCTTGATCGGGAAGGGGGATATGTTGTACCTTCCCGCCGGGCAGTCTAAGCCCACCCGTATTCAGGGGGCATTCGTGTGCGACGATGAGATGAATCGCCTCATCGCGTACCTGAAGACCCAGGCTCCGCCGCAGTACCGCGACGAGATCGCCAACTTCGGGAAATCGAAAGAAAGCGTCGAAGACCTGGTGGACCAGGACGACGAACTGTTCGATGAAGCCATACGGGTTGTGTTGGAGACTGGACAGGCCTCAATTTCTATGGTGCAACGGCGCCTGAGAGTCGGGTATACTCGGGCAGCGCGGTTGATCGATATGATGGAACTGAAGGGGATCGTGGGGCCGCACAGCGGAAGCAAAGCTCGGGAAATCCTGGTGAGTGCTCCGCCAAGCGACGAGGTGGCTTAGCACTATGACGGTTAAGCAAGCATTCCCAGGTACAGACCTGCGACAAAGGCGGGAAGAACTCGGATTTACCGTCGATGATGTCTATCGCAAAATCCGCGTCTCTCCGACATTCATTCGCGCACTGGAAGCAGGCGATATGCAACAGATGCCTGCGCCGTGTTACGCCGTAGGTTTCCTGCGGACCTATTGTCAATTCCTTGAGCTCGATCCCGATCGGTACATCGATCTCTATCACGATGCCACCAAGCCTTCAGGCCGCTTCCTTCGACGCTCCGACACGAATCAGATCATGCTTCCTCCCTGGATGAACGAAGTCGTCACCTGGGCTGCCGTGTGCGGCATCATCATTCTGGGTTGGGTAACCTACGCCGTCGTGGTCCGCCCCGCCGCCGACCCCGGTGAGCAGCGCGTTCACGCAAGCACCACCGACGAAGATCTTGTTGTCCCATCCGCTCCTGTCGAATCGGCCCGCTAAGGGAAGGAAACCAGTAACGACTTTCCTGCCCGAGCGTCAGCGGAGAAAGAGCAGTCCTATCGCAGCTCCTCCGAGCACCAGCCACGTTGTATTGACGCGATAGCCTAACAACAAAACTGCGGCGATGCAGGCAATAAGCAGCGAAGGCCAATTTGTCAGCGAAGTCGCGCCAAGTCTCCACGAGACCACGGCCATGAGGGCCAGCGAACCGGCATTAATACCATCTAACGCGGCAGCGAATGTCGGGGAAGTGCGCAGGCGAGGCAGCAAAGGGATACTCAGGGCAACGAAGACAAATGCAGGCAGAAAGATCCCAATAGTAGCGACTGCCGCTCCCCACGGGCCCGCGAGCAAATAACCGACAAACGTCGCCGATGTGAATAGAGGACCTGGGGTGACTTGCCCCACGGCGATGGCATCCAACAACTGTGCTTCTGTAAGCCACCTCCATCGATCCACCAAGTCGGCGCGCAGAAAAGCCAACAGCACGTAACCGCCTCCAAAAAGGACCGACCCCACCTTCATGAAGAACAGGAAGAGTGCGGCCATACTAAACGGTGCGGCCGTTGCCGATAATGAAACAGCCGCGTACGGAAACCCCAATGGAAGAGCCAACGCGGCCGCCGTCCGTGACGGCAAGCGCACTATGAACACCGCTGTTATGCCCGCCGCCATCAACACGGCAAGTTCATGTACGCCTGCCGCGTTCAATAGGGCGCACCCAATCGCCACTGCAAGCAACGCGCGCGTCTTCATCGCAGCGCGCCCCATGCGCCACAACGCTTGAAAAATGACGATCATGATTACGGGTTTAATTCCGCTCAGTAGGCCCGCCGCCTGCGGTAGCGACCCATAGCGCACATAGACCCAACTCAATAGCGTGACAATCAGTGCCGCGGGCAGGATGAAGCATACGCCGCCAATGAGAAACCCGCGCCAGCCCGCGCGCCGGTATCCGATGTGAATGGCCATCTCCGTGGAGTTGGGACCTGGAATCAAGTTGGTCGCGCCGAGCAGGTCCAGGAATTCTTCGCGGCTCAGCCATCGGCGGCGAGACACGAATTCATCCTCCATCAGAGACACATGCGCGGCAGGCCCTCCGAATGCCGTCACACCCAGACGAAGAAAGACAGCGATGAGAAAAGTCATGCTTTCGGTTTCGGTCACACCAGGACCGCACGTATCGGATTTCCGCTCTCGACCCGACTGCACCAACCATCCTCCTTCGAAGGGCACACGTTGAATCATACCGAAGCCACACGTTGCACAACAGCCTCGCTGCTATTGAATACGTGGCGCCGCCCACTCCGTCCATATCGTCCTCGCTGTGGCGCTATCTCCCGACCGCGCCACTCCGCCGACACACTTGTCGGCAGGCGACCGCAGGTCTCCATCACGTCCGTGACCGTCCGTGTTGGTCCGTGTCCGTCCGTGTTCGTCCGTGTCCGTCACGCTAAACCCAACCTTTGTCCAGTCACGGCGCGTGCGCTACCATAAGCCCATGTCAGACGATCTCTTCAAACATGCAGCCGCGGAAAGACTGCGCAAGGAAGCGCCCTTGGCGCGTCGCGTTGCCCCCCGCACGCTGGACGACTTGGTGGGCCAGGAACACATTGTGGGCCCAGGGAAAATCCTGCGGAGGGCCATAGAAGCCGACCGCATCACGTCTTTGCTGCTCTATGGCCCACCCGGCTGCGGAAAGACTGCGCTGGCGCGCATCATTGCCATGCGTACGCGGTCGGCGTTCGACAACCTTAACGCAGTGACCTCTGGCGTGAAGGATCTTCGTGCGTTGATCGATGCGGCAAAGGCCCGGCGCGTTCATGAAGGCAAACGCACGATCGTGTTTGTCGACGAGATTCACCGCTTCAATCGCGCACAACAGGATGCCCTGCTGCCCGACGTCGAGAACGGCAATATCATTCTCGTCGGCGCGACAACCGAGAACCCTTTCTTCTCCGTCGTCGCTCCTTTGCTTTCTCGTTCTCAGGTTTTCGAACTGCACCGCCTTACCGAGGAGCACGTAGTACGCCTGATGAAACGCGCGCTGGCGCATCCGGAACGAGGCTGGACCGATATCGAGGTGCGTGCGGACGACGACGCGCTACTGCACATCGCCACGTATTCGGAGGGAGACGCGCGGAGGGCGCTCAATGCCCTTGAGATTGCCGTATTGACGACGGTCCCGGTCGACGGAATCGTCGCGATCTCGCTCGATGTCGCGCAGGAGTCGATACAGAAGAAACTCATTCACTACGACGGGACCGGCGACGAGCATTACGACGCTGCCTCCGCGTTCATCAAGAGCATGCGGGGCACCGACCCGGATTCCGCGTTGTATTGGATGGCTTTGATGCTCGCCGCGGGTGAAAACCCGCGCTTCATCGCACGACGTATCTGCATTGCAGCCTCGGAAGACGTGGGCAACGCTGACCCGATGGCCATTGTGGTGGCGACGGCGGCGTGGCAAGCCTGCGAGTTCATCGGCATGCCCGAAGCGCAGATCATCCTGGCGCAGGCGGCAACCTACGTAGCGTGCGCGCCGAAGAGCAATGCCTCTTACATGGGCATCGCGCAAGCCACGAGCGACGTGAAGGAAGGCAAGACGGTCGCGGTGCCGATACACCTCCAAGACACGCACTACCCAGGCGCGAAGAAGCTCGGACACGGTGAAGGCTATCAGTACGCCCATGATCACAAGGACGGGTATGTGACGCAGGATTACGGCGTGCCGAGAGGAACGTACTACCATCCGGCCGGCCGGGGAAAAGAGGCTGAGTTCAAGGCTCGTCTCGATGAATTCGCAGAGCGGGATCGTCGCGAGCCGTCGGACTAAAACTGCGAAAAAGGAACGCACGCGGCCTACATCGCCAGTCCCCAGTCTTAAGACATTGCCGGGCAAGATGTTGCACGTCGAGGCGCCGGCAGCTCGGCCACAGATTACAAGTAATTAATTGACTGTTCCATCCGGTGCGGATAGAATCGGGGTATAATCAATCAGGTGATGCGACGTGAAGGGCGTATCATGCGGCCGGATGGAGCGAAAGACTAATGCCTGGAACCACCTATGTACTGGTGATGCTGGGCGTTATCGCGCTCATCGGAGTGTTGGTGGTGCCTGCATTGATTCGCAAACGATGTGCTAAATGCGGCGCGCGAAATTCGCTCGACGCAAAGACGTGTGTGAAATGCGATGCGCCTTTTCCGGACGACTAGCCCGCATTTTGCATCGGCGCAATTGAGCGCCAATGCAAAATGCTCGCGTGCAAGACTTTGAGGTTGTGCCATGAGGATTTCTCACGAACACGTTCTGTTCGCGAAGAACGGTCTCATGTTTTGTGCAGATCGTAAAGATGAATAAGCAACGAGATGCGTTCGTGAGAAATCCGGACTAGGGTGGTTGAGTTCGTTGCGGGATCTGGAAGCGATGGCAAGAGTATTGAGGGCTTCCAGGATGCCGGAATGCTGGCAAGAGCGAGCCTGGTGTTTACCCGCAAACCCATGAGGTGCGTACCTTGGCTACGATGATCAAGTGTCCCTACTGTGACAAACTCACCGATCCAAAACTCGATAGCTGTGTTCATTGCGGCGGATTTCTCCGGAAACAACCCGCGAAACAACAACAGCGCGCCTCGGCGTCCGCCAGCAGCCAGACCTGTCCAAGCTGCGGGGCGCTCGTACGGGACGGCGACATTATCTGCGTCGCGTGCGGCACGAACCTTCTGACCGGGCAGAAAATAGCACAGGAACAACAGCGTGCAGTGCGAACCCCTGACAATCCTGCCCTGCGAAACGCGCTAATCGCCGCGGCCATCGCCGTGGTTATCATCGGGGCCGTTGCAGCGTTCATCTTGACCAGAGATCCTGTCGCCAAAGCGCAACGACTGGCCGCGGACGGCCGCGTTACCGAAGCAACCGATCTCCTGGTCAAGTACCTCGCCAAACACGCCGATGACGCGCGCGGCCACCTCGTGCTCGGCAAGTTGTACTGGGGCAGCAGCGACTATTCGAACGCAGCGGAGTCATTGGAGAAGGCCGCTCAACTGAATCCCACGGACCGAGACGCCGGCATTCTCGCGGTGATCGGCATGCAACAGCGCGCTGACAACAAAACGCGCGACCGTCAAATCGCCATTCTCGAAAACGTCGCGAAGGCCCACCCCGACGACGACGAAGTCTTGTATTTGCTGGCCTTGGCCAAAGGAACAAAGGACTCCTCTGAGTCCCAAATCGAATCCTTGCGACGCGTAGCGGACAAAGCACCTGAAAGCACGGATCGACGGCTGGCCTTGGCCGTATCGATGGCAATCCAGAAAGATGAGGCCGGTGCGCAACGCGAACTGGAAGCTGCCCGGTCGCAAGCCCCGGACGACCCCAACATCAAGGCAGCCCTTGGAATTCTTGCGGCCAAACAGGGCAATGTCGACGACGCCGTCGCAAGACTTACCGAGGCCATTGAAGGGAAGACCTCGATTCATAAGGAAGCACTGGCGCAGGCAGGCCTCTTGCTCGTTTCACAAGGCCAGTACGGACAAGCGGTGGCGCTCCTGGGCGAAGCGATTGACGCTGGCGAGACTTCTCCATCGACGAAGTTCTTCCACGCCGTGTGCCTTGCAAAGCAACGCGTGTACGAGCCGGCACTCAAGGCATTTGACGAACTGGCCCGCGGATCGAATGAATATTCTGCCCGAGCGGCCATCCATGCGGCTCGTGTATACCTAAGCCAGGAAAACGCCGAGCGAGCTTTGGAGTCGCTGAACGCCGTGACCGTGAAATTGTCCGGCACAGAAGGCGCGGAACTGGAGACTGTACGCGGTCGCGGACTTGCAAAAGCGGGTGATCCCGACGGAGCCATGGACGCTTTCCGCAAGGCAATTCAACAAGATCCGAATTACGCGCCGGCACATTTGGAAACCGGCCTGCTGCTGGTTCAGCGGCGCGCAATCGCGGAAGGCATTCGCGAACTCGAATCGTATCTATCCAGCGCGGATCCGAATGACGCGGAATCGGGAGCGCGGGAAATCCAGGCGCTTGTTGACCAACTCAAGCAATCGGCTCAGGCAAGGCCGTCCACGGCGGCACTTGCGCGCAACGAAATGCAGGGGAGTACGTCATGACCTTGAGAAAGACCATCCTTGTAGGAGCGCTTTGCGCCGGGTTGATTGCGGTTCCCGTCCACGCATGGGGGCCGAAGACACAAGAATCCATCGTGACGACTGCGGCGCGGGTCATCTCCAACGAGAGCGGCGTCAAGCTCGACAAGCTTGAAAAAGACTTGCGTACGGGCGCCAGCGTTTCGGCAAATGAACTTGCCGAAATTAACCCCCTGGCGGAAGCCGACCCCATTGGGGCGATCGAGTCGGAAATGTATCTGCTTCAATCCGTGCGCGGAAAGCGCATCGACCCCTATTTCGCGTACCGGTTGGGGGCCCTCGGGGCGCTGGTGTCTCGCGTAACGACGCCCCTTGCCGAGTCCAATCCCACGTACCGCGATTTGTACTATTCGGATGTGGACCAGGGCATCGAAAAGGCTCGGCTCGATACGCGAAAGCGCGCAACCGTGGACCCGGCGACCTATTTCTCGTCGCTTCGTTCGGCAATCGCCAAGAACGAAGTCTTGATTCTGAATGACTACAAGTCCGGTCTCGGATTCAAGGGCGTTGCGGGCGCATCGTTGTCCGAAGATGCGAGTCGCTCCGTGAACGCTGTCGCGGACGTTTTGACGACAGTGCTTCAGAGCGGCGTTACTGCGTCGAACACTTCCGTGTCGCAGATACGCGATTACGCGTTGAGTGCCGTGGGCTTCTACATTAAACGTGGCAACGATACGGAAGCCGACTCTTCGTACAAGCGGCTTGAAGAACTAAATGCATTGACCCCCGAGCTTCAGAAGCAAATTGGAAATATGTTCTACGATGCTGGGAAGTACGAAAGGGCGATGCAGGAATTTAGCGCGGTCTTGGCGGCGGTGCCCGGTGACCGCGAAGTCTCCGAGCGAATTGCCGACTACTACATCCGAGTAGGCGACGCCGCTTTGCAGGAAGAAAACCTGGAGGCTGCTCTTGATGCCTACCAGAAGGCGAGCGAAGCCGACAAACTGCGGCCCGATGCGCAGACAAAGCTACTCGATGCCCAGCGTCTGATCAAAGACCGCGACACGCGCCATGAGATGGCGAAATCGACGGTCGCGGAAGCGGACGAGTGCGTGGCCAAGGCGGAGCAAGCCGAGTTCAACCGCGAATTTGGCGAAGCGATGACGCTCCTGGCGAAAGCGCAAGACCTTTATGAGACGGTCGGCGACGAGTTCCAGCAGGAAGGAAGCAAAGCACGCGCGGGCCTGTTGGCGGTTGGCTCTAAACTCGGCAAACTCCAGCAGGACCTCGTAAGCAACGCCCCCATGCTAAGCGGAAAGGGCGTGCTCAAGGCCACACAGGATCTGGCGGTAACCGTCGCTCAAGAACAGGACGCCAAGGCATTGAAAGCCCTCACAGAGGCGCAGTTCGAAGCTGAGATCAATCGTCTGAAGAACGAGAGTGCGGAGTTGTTCAAGCCGTAATCGATAACGGATTGAGCATGAAGAGTGCCCTCTAGAGCAAGAGACGCAACGCCACCAGTGCCAGAGCGATGGCGAGCGCGCGGATGATCCATGGACCGCGAACGTGACGTGAGAGCGCGGCCCCCACTTGGGCTCCGGCCACAACGCCAATTGCCAAGAAGAATGTCCGCCTGAATCCCACGTGAAACGCCCCGGACGCGACGTGGACAACCGTGCCGGTCAACGCCATGACCGCCAAAATGAAGTGCGATGTCGCCGTGGCCACATGGACAGGAAAGTTGAGCACGCGAATCAACGCGGGGACGTGGATGATCCCACCCCCAATGCCAAGCAAGCTCGAGACGTATCCCACGCACGCGCTGATGAGAGCGCCGAGCGGCAAATTGAACGATATTCTTGGAGCGGCTTCTTCTGGGATTTCCTGGGGCTCCGGATTCTGATGCGGGGCGGGCTGCCAAAGCAGGTAACCCGCTGCAAGCAGCATGGCCATGCCGCACACCGCGTGAAAGACTTCTCGCGGAACATAGTACGTTGTCAGTGCGCCAAGGATAGCCCCGGGGATACCCACGAGCGAGAAGAAGATCCCGGCACGGTAGTCGATGCGTTTCATACGCGCGTATGCCACCGACCCCGAGAACGCATTGAAGAAAACGACGGCCAGAGAAATGCTGGTAATGACCTCCGGATTCTCCTTCGGATAGAGGATGAGGAGTAGCGGAACAAGGACAAACCCGCCGCCCGCGCCAATCAGCGTGCCAAAGGCGCCAATAACGAAACCAAGAGGTATGAGCCACAAGTACTGACTCACTAGTGCTTCTCCCGGCTGACCAGCCACGTCCCACTACAAGGTGAATTCGAAGCGACTCCGCGGCAAAGGCACATTATCGCCTCCAACCGGGACGGCTCCAAGTAGAAAACACCCGCAATCATATGCTATTCTTGAGCGCTGAAACGGCTGGCGGAGTAGCTTAGCTGGTAGAGCAGGGGAATCATAATCCCAAGGTCCACGGTTCGAGTCCGTGCTCCGCCACCATTTTCGTTTCTTCCGTTCTCGGTCTACGTCCAGGGGACGACACATGGCCGGCGCTCCTACAAACCTTCTTTCTCGCGTCCGAGCTACCCTAGACCAATTCCACATGTTGACTCCCGGGGAATCGGTGCTTGCCGCCGTATCGGGAGGGGCCGATTCCGTATGCCTGCTCGACGTCCTTGTGGAATTGGGGTATGCCGTCGAAGTCGCGCATTTTGACCATCAGACGCGCGGCATTGAAAGCGCGGAAGACTCCGCGTTCGTAGAAACCCTGGCGCGACGATACGGAGTGCCTATGCACTGTGAGCGCCGTCCGATTCGTGAAGAGGCCGAAGCCTCCCCCATGTCCTTCGAAGAATATGCGAGGGGAGCGCGCTACGCTTTCTTGCTGGCCGTCGCACAAGCGCAAGGTTGTACCGCCATTGCCACCGGGCACCACGCGGACGATCAAGCCGAGACCGTCCTAATGCGCATCGTGCGTGGCGTTTCTCCCAGCGGACTGACAGGCATCCCACCTGTACGCATGTTGGACAATGTGCGCGTCGTGCGTCCGCTCCTTGGGTGTAGCCGAGACTCCATCATGAGCTACCTGGACCAGAGGGACCTTCCATATCGGACGGATTCGTCCAACACCCAAACCGAGTACGTGCGGAACCGAGTGCGCCAGGAGCTACTTCCTGCTCTGGAACGCGGATACAATCCGCAGGTACGCGAGGCATTGACTCGTTTGGCGGATTTGCAGCGCGCAGAGAACGAGTACGTAGCCGAACAGGCGAGACAATTTCTGGCCTCGTGCTACACGAATGGACAGATCACTCGCCGTGCATTTTCTGAAGCCGCCGTGGCCCTGCAACGAAGGGCATTGGCCGAACTCGCATGGCAACGCGAGGTAGACTGCGAGTTCGATCGCGTGGAATCCGCCCGGCTCTTCATCGTCGACGCGCCCGCAGGATCCTCATTCGATCTGGGCGGAGGCATCCTGCTGCGCAATGCGCGTGATGTGACCGAGATTGTTGGAAGTGTTGAGCCTAGCGATTCCAGGGCAGTGCGCTTGGCATGCCCAGGCGAAACCGTTGCATTCGGTCGGCGGTTCGTCGTGAGCGAGCGGGAACAAGCGCCGCCACTACCCTTGCGGGAGTACTGCAACCAGAGCCGCCAAGTGTTTGACGCAGACGCCGTAGGTTCGGAATTATGGGTGCGGTTGCGCAGACCCGGCGATCGTATCGTTCCGCTGGGTATGGCAGGTACGCGCAAGCTGAAAGACTACTTCGGCGACCTTGGATTGCCCATCGGAGAACGCGACCGGCTGCCGTTGATAGTCACCGAAGATACCATTGTGTGGATAGTCGGACACGCCGTGAGCGCAAACGCCGCCGTAACGGCCCATACCAAGCGTTACATAGAGATCGAAGTACAGGATGAAACTTAGCAAAACCCCACTTATTACCGCGGAGGAGATCAGGGAGCGCGTCGAGCTCTTGGCGCGTCAGATTTCCATCGACTACGCAGGCAAGGATCTTGTCTTTCTAATCGTCTTAAAGGGAGCCACCATCTTCGGTTCCGACCTGATGCGCCAACTCTCGATCCCCGTCACGGTCGACTATTTGCGAGCGCGAAGCTATCGCGGTACGAACTCTACCGGTCATGTTGAGATTACGCTTCAACCCGAAGAACATCTCGCGGGCCGCCATGTGCTGATCGTGGAAGACATCCTCGATACCGGCTTTACGACCTCGGCCATACGCGAGGCCTTACGCGCGCTCAATCCGGCTAGCTTGCGAATATGCACGCTGCTGGATAAACCTGCGCCACGCGTGGCGGATATACACGCAGACTACGTCGGGTTCTCCGTAGACAATATATTCGTAGTCGGCTATGGACTCGATTGCGACGGCGCACACCGGCATCTTGCGGCCATCTACATGATGGAATCGACCACTTAGTGCAGTGAATCGCAGGTTGACCCAAGAAAGAGTCAATAGCGGCGGAAAACAGGGACTGACACAAGCGCAGCGAAGCGGAGACGTGTCTGTCCCTACATTCCGCCCCTGAGTCACTCCACCTAGACCGCCGTGTTCGCGAGGTACCCAGACTAAGCCGGTTTCCGCAGCACGTACCGCTTGTATTCGATGTCACCGCTCTTGATGCACTCGTAGATGTGCGTACCCTTCAAAGCGGCGAAGACACTGAACTGCTCCTGCCTGCGCTGCGGAAGACGCTCCACGATGAGTTTGCGTTTACGCTCGTCGTCAAGGTCAAGCGCCGCCAGCACGTTCTCGTTGATGGTATCGTTGCGCACGACTTCGAAACCGGCCTCCTCAAACTCCTTGGTAAGCTGGGGAACCCGATCCTTCGTGCGGAAATCGGCGAAAAGCAGATGACCGCCGGGCCGCAACACGCGCAACACCTCCGCGTAAAACGCCTCTATGTGGTCGTAGAGGTGCGAGGATTCGATGTTAAGCACCACGTCGAACCGATCCTCTGGAAATGGCAGCGACTCGGCGTTACCGCGCCTGAAGGACAATCCTTCCATGTCATACGCGTCGTTGCAGAAGTTGACGGAGGATCGCCACAAGTCCACGCCGACCATAATGCGAGGCCTGAAATGCCGCATCACAAAGGCGGCTCCGCCTCCACGCCCGCACCCGACCTCCAACACATCCTTTCCGGCAAGATCTACTGCGCCCGCCACATAGTGGTAAAGCTGTATTGCGTAACGATTGCTTTCTTCTTCCGGCAAGAGTTCAAGTCGAGGCGCATCGGGAGAAATCGGCTCATAACCGTAGTTCAGCAGCCGGATCTGCTTGTCTTCCTTGTCCAGCTTATTGAGGTACTCGTACTGCGCCTTGACCATCATGTGCTTCAAAGCCAAACGAATACGCTCGCTTAATCGACGACGCAATCCTTTCAATCCGCCTCCATTATCCCGGTTAGGCATTCAGAACATGCGACCGATATGTCTCGGTGTTGCTCAATACACATGTAAGGTCATGTTCTCCCAAGAATGGACCTGCCCAACGCCTCCGGACTCCAGGAAGAAGTCCATATTCTAGCAAGTCTCGTATTCATGGTGGAATTTCTCGGCAACATATCTTGGCGCCAAATCGGCCAAGATACGGACCGTCCTACGGGTCGGCTGAGACGCGTTCACCCATCGTACGGCGGATAGCGTCATTGACAGTCTTCGGGGATGCCCGTATCATCCCCCCCGGGTGTTTATCGCGGAGTCACATCGCCCTCGAGAGGTGCTGTCATGCAACGTTTCATCATCATTGCCACAATGCTCGTTTGTGTCCCTGTTCTTGCGGCACAGTTGCCGGGCCCTTCGCCCGACGGCTACTTTTTGCCGAACGGCTGGACCATCACGCCCATCGGCAAAACAGTCGAGTGCGGCGACCTTCCCCTCAACATCTCCCCCGCTCCCGACGGCAAAGCGGTCGTCGCGCTGCACGGAGGCTTCAACGGTCACGGACTCATTGTGATGAACCCTCGCAAAAAGGAGGCCGTGCAAGATATACCGTTGCCCACGGCGTGGCTCGGACTGGCCTGGAGCCCGGACGGCAAGAGACTCTACGTCTCCGGAGGCAACAGCGAGTCGGCCCGGGAAATCCGTGCGCCCATCTACGTATTCGATTACGCGAAGGGAAGACTCTCTGAAAAACCTGTTGCGGAATGGACGGAGCCCATTGACCCCAAACAAATCTTCTGGTCGGGTCTCGTGCATCACCCCTCGCGCGACGTGCTCTACGCGGCAAGCCGCACCAAAGGAGAAATCGTCGCCTTCAATACGACAAACGGCGAAATCCTCAGCCACATTCGCGTGGAGGAAAACCCTTACGACCTCGTTCTGACGCCCGACGGCGCAACCCTCTACTGTTCCAATTGGGCCAGCGATACCGTAAGCGTCATTGACACAGCATCCAACTCCGTGGTTGCCACCATCCCCGTGGGCGACAACCCCAATGACATGGCGCTCACGAAGGACGGACGCCTATTTGTGTGCTGCGCAAATGACAATGCCGTCGTCGTTGTCGACACGGCACAGCGGCGTGCGGTTCAACGTATCCTGACCGCCATGCACCCCAAAGCTCCGGAAGGTTCCACACCCAATGCCCTTGCATTGGACGAAGACGAGGAGACCCTCTTCGTCGCCAACGCCGACAACAACAATGTCTGCGTCATTGAAATGGAGGAACCCGGAGAGAGCACCGTTCTCGGCTTTCTTCCTGCTGGCTGGTATCCCTCCGCGCTATGCTTCGCGGACAAAGGCGACCTCCTTTTTGTCGGCAACGCAAAAGGCGAGACGACGTCCTCGAATATTCGCGGCCCGCGCAGCCCGTTGCCCGGCGGCAAGGAGGGCCTCGGGTCCACCAAGTCGCTCATGAAGGGCACCATCAGCATCATCGACGTCGAAAAGGAATTGAAGCGCCTCCCCGAATTGACAAAGCAGGCCTATAAGAACAGCCCCTATAGCGATGACCTGCTCAACGAAGCGCGCCCGCCAAAGTCCGGTCCGTCTGTGGTACCCAGCAAGGTCGGCGCGGGCTCGCCGATTAAGCATGTCATATACATCATCAAGGAAAATCGCACCTACGATCAGGTGTTTGGCGATCTGCCGCAAGGCAACGGTTATCCGGATATCTGCATATTCGGGCGCGATATCACGCCGAACCACCACGCGATTGCCGAGCAGTTTGTCCTGCTCGACAACCTCTACTGCGATGCGGAGGTCAGCCAAGACGGGCACCAATGGTCTAACGCGGCGTACGCGACCGACTGGACCGAGAAGAACTGGCCCGCCGATTACGGAAACAAAAGCACGAGTCCGCGCAGTGCCGCCGTACTGCCGGGCGCAGGCTATATCTGGGACCAATGCGCCAAGAAAGGCCTCACCTACCGCAGCTATGGCGAATTTGCCCGACGTCAGAGCCAGAATGAGCCTGCGATGCCGAGCCAAGGAATTGCCGGGTTGCAGGGCCACGTGGCGCCTCACTACGCGTCCTGGGGTTCACGCGACACCGATAACGCCACCGAATTCATCCGCGAGTTCGACGAATACGAGAAGAACTTCGATAGCACCGATCCCGAAAAGCGCCTTCCCAACTTCATTGTGATGTCGCTTCCCGAAGACCACACACGCGGTACCAAGCCGGGTACCCCGTCGCCGCGCGCGTGTGTCGCGAGCAACGATTTCGCGTTGGGCATGATCCTCGAGCGGATCAGCAACAGCCGCTATTGGCCTGAGCTCGCCCTCTTCGTTATCGAAGACGACGCGCAAGACGGCCCCGATCATGTCGATGCGCGCAGGACAGTCGGCCTAGTCGCCAGCCCTTACTGCAAACGTGGCATTGTCGACAGCACGTTCTACACGACCTGCTCCCTGCTGAGGACCATGGAACTGTTACTTGGATTGCCCCCCATGAGCCAATTTGATGCCGCCGCGAATCCCATGTACTCGAGCTTCTCCGACAAGCTTGACCCAACGCCATTCACAAAGGTCGCGGCCAGCGCCTACATCAATGAGATGAATGTCGCCACCGCATGGGGCGCGAAGGAATCGGACGAAATGGACTTCAGCGAATACGACCGGACGCCCATGTTCGCATTGAACGAAATCGTGTGGAAGAGCGTCAAGGGCGCCGATTCGGAGATGCCGATCCCGATTAGCCGGTTCCACGCGGCAAGCGTCAAGTAAAGTCTACCGCCAGAGTCAATATGGCGGCAGTAGCCGTCTGACTCCGTGTGTGAGCACAATCGCCAGAAAGATCGCATTGCGAAGAAGCACCGCCACAGGCGATAGCTCGGGGGGGATCGTACGTTCAGAAGCGAGAGCTTCCGCCAGCAAGTTCATCCAGCCCACCGTGCGCGGCCAGTCTGCAATGCCTCGCACCCAATCCACTGGTATTCCATCCACACCCACAGCAGCGCCGACAATGGCGCCAAGTATCGCTCCTGTTGTGTCTGAGTCGCCGCCGCAGGCAATCACATCGCCCACAGCTTGGCGATAGTCAGACGGATTGCGGAACCACGCGTGAAGGCAAACCGGGACAGTGTGTAACGCGTAGCCGGTTACTCCTTTCTCAAGCCCCATTCCTATGGCAAATGAGTCCGTCGTCATTGGGGTTGCTTCGGCAGCTCTAGCTACAGCATCGATAAACTCGTTCGAATCTCCGGCCAAAACCTCGCGCAAAAGAGCTACGTATTCCTCGCCCCGGACTTGCACGTGTGAAGCCGACAGCCTGGCTGCCAATGCAACGGCGAATGCAGCGTGATTTGCGCGAGGATCTCGGTGTGTAATTTGAGTGCTGGCGTCGACCAAAGCCACAAGATGGTCATAATCACGCGCTACAAGTCCGAGTAACGCGCTGCGCATGGCCGGCCCATTGCCCGCGCTGAATACGCCGCTCCGTGAGGGAGGCGTGCCTATACTCAACTTCAAGCAGGCCCGAAGTGTGGCAAGGCCAACTCCGGCGGGCAGCATCCAAAACCAGTGTTTAATTCGCCTTGCCAATTCACGCTGAAAGCG
Source organism: Candidatus Hydrogenedentota bacterium (assembly GCA_019695095.1). Classification (NCBI taxonomy): domain Bacteria; kingdom Pseudomonadati; phylum Candidatus Hydrogenedentota; species Candidatus Hydrogenedentota bacterium. Next base: position 5,555 of record JAIBAQ010000003.1, on the reverse strand, counting down.
TTCCGGTTCACGCGCTGAAGCCACTAACGCCTGCGCAACCATGCACGTATGCTCGGTATCGTCGGAAACTAGGCCCTTTCCAGGCAGGAGCCGGTGACCAGTGACTTCGCCAAAGATTCGGCGAGCCCTCTTCGGTGAGAGACCTTCCATCGGCAGGCCCAGCGCATCCCCAACTGCCGTTCCAAGAATACAACCTGCAATGGAACGCGCTAACTGGTCTTCTGGGATGCTCGGAAGATCAGGCACTGACTCTCCCCCACTTTCTCCGTCAATACCTCGCTTGCCAGCATTACTTGTAGGTGCGACCCAGGTAATCCACGATGGCTTTCCTGACCTCAATCGGCTCGAAGGCGCCCATGCATCGGTAAATGACTTTCCCGCCGGGAGCAACCAGCAACGTGTACGGAATCGCGCCTTGCCACTCCTTGTCGACGGCCTCGATCAGCGTGTATTTGTCATCTCCGGAGAACTGAACGTTGCGCATCGACGCGGCTTGCTTACTCAGGAATTCCTGCACTTTGGCCTGCTCGGATAGCGCATCCATGTTGACGGTCACGATTTCAAAATCGCGCTTTCGATACATCCGATGCATGGTCACAAGTTCGGGGAACTCGGCGACGCACGGGCCGCACCATGTTGCCCACACGTTGATAAGACGCAGCTTCGTTGAATCGTTCTTGACCAGTCCGGCGATGCCCGCCGCATCCATCGACTCCAACGCCGCCGGCTCTTTCGCCCATTTGTCCAACGATTCCTGGACGGTGTGGCGCTTGTCCGACCATTTGATGGAACAGCCCATCGTCTTCGTCGTCTCCACGGGCGCCGGCTTACCCGCCAGCACCGCATCGATTGCGTTGCGAGTGTCGTTCGATTTCACTTTGTCCGGCTTATCCGAATCATCGACACGCCCCGCGTAGCGAAGCTTGCGTTCTTGATCGAAAACGAACACATGCGGCGTCGATATTGGACCATAGGCCTTTGACACCTCCTGCTTTTCGCCGTCGTAGAGATACGGAAAGTCAAAGCCGCGATCCTTGGCGCGTACCTTCATGTCCTCGAAGGAATCGCCAAACTCGGTGTATCCCAGTTCGTCGAGTCGCAACGCCAAGTCGTCATTGGGCGATATAGCGACCAGCGCGACTCCTTTGTCGCGGTAGTCACGCGCGATGGAAATGATACGGTCTTCGTAGGCCTGCGCCGTCGGACAGTGATTGCAGGTGAACACAATAACCAGGACCTTTGCGCCGGCGAAGTCACTCAGGGTGTACGTCTTCCCGTCTACGCCGGGCAAGCTGAAGTCCGGTGCAGATGCCCCGATGGCGAGTGTCTTGGGCTGCTCCTCGGCTCGCGCGCCCAACGTCAACGCGGCACAAAACACAAGTAACGCAAAGCAGAACCGGTGCGTCATACCGTCCTCCCCTGGCCTACAGATTTCGCTCTTGGTTCCAGTCTTCCCAGCGTCTGCCACTCGCGGCCGACGAACTACATACGTTCCAGCGCTTGAATGCCCAGCAGATGCAAGGCATTCTCAAGCGTTCTGCGCGTGGCGTAACAGAGTTGTGCGCGGGCAATGCGCTGTGCCTCGGTCGCCGCATCGAGCACCGGGCAATCGTGATAGAAGGTTGTAAACAGCCGCGCAGTCTCCAGAACGAATTGCGCCACGGGCGCGCAACTGCGCTGCGACACAGCCTGCCGCACCGCATCGGAGAACATGGCGAGATTGGTGAGCAAGGCCCATTCGCTGCTCGTCTCCATCGGAAACGGCGAGACGGGTTCCATCGGAACGGGCTTTCCAAACTTGCGTAGAATCGACGAAATCCGCGCGCACGAGTACTGCACATAGGGACCCGTGTCGCCGGTGAATGACAGACTGGAATCCCAATCGAAGATCACGTTCTTGTTGGCGCCCACACGCAAGATGGCAAAGCGTATTGCCGCCACCGCAACGTGCGCGGCAATTTCCGCACACTCTTCAGGACTCAGATCCTTGCATTGCTCTTCGACCTTCTCGATAGCTCGCGCCGTAGCTTCATCGAGGAAGTCGGACAGCAGCACGACTTTGCCCTGTCGTGTGGACATCTTGCCTTCTTTCAGCAAGATATAGGAGTAATAGATCGGTTCCGGCGTGGAAATTCCCGCCGCGGCCAATATCAGCGATATTTGCTGCATGTACAGCCGGTGGTCTTCGCCAAGCACGATAAGGTTCAGATCCGCATTCTTGGACATCTTCTCGATGGTATACGCCAAATCGCGGTAACCGTACATCGAACTGCCATTGGAACGCAGCAACGCGAAGTAACGGCCCTCATCGTACGCATGACCGATCTTGGAAAGGTCCACCGATAGGCGCTGCTCTTCATCGACGAATACAGCGTCCTTGGCCTTCAATGCCTCCAGCACCTGCTCCAGGCGCGGGTCTTTTACAAAGTCGGATTCGCGATCGAACTTGTCGTACACGATTCCCAAACGGCCGAGCACCTGTACCTGCCCACGCAGGCACATTTCCGTGACCTTGTGAAACCGTTTGCGAGCTTCCGCGTCGCCCTGCTCGATCCGCGCCAGCATCTCATAGCCTTGCGCCGCAAACGCTTCATCCTGTTCCGCGCGGGCATTGGCTTCGCTATAGATGCGCAGCATGTCGTCGAACGAGCGTTCCTCTGCCGTATCGCACGCGAGCACCAGCAAAGCGATCTGGCGTCCAATGTCGTTCACGTAATAGTGGACTTCCAGATCATACCCTTCGAAGCGCAGCAGCCGGGCCAATCCGTCGCCAATCATGGCGTTTCGGGCGCGCCCCACGTGCGGACTTGCGTTCGGGTTAATGCTCGTATGCTCAAGAAGGGCCGTCTTGCCGACGCCGCTCTTGTTCGAGCCGTATGCCGCGCCTTCGCGCAAAATACGACCTACAATAGCCGCTCCAAATACATCGCGATTCAAGCGGAAGTTGACATACGGCCCAGCCGTAAGTACTTCTCTAACTTCCGAACCGAAACTCACTTCCTTCGCGATACGCACCGCCAGTTGGGGAGGCGGCACACCCAGTTTCTTGGCGGACTCGAAGGTTCGCAACGCCAAATCACCCATGTCGAGCTTGGGCGGCGGAGTGAAGGCGAGGTCAGCGGCATCAAGTTCTGGGAATGCCGCAAGGATAGGGCCTGATAGACAGTCGTAAAGACTCACGTGATACGAATTCCTCTCTCAATTATCGCAATTCATGCAGACTACTGCAGACAAACCCAATCGGAGCCCAGGATAAGGGGCCTAGGGCGCCATCCAATATCGTCGCCTACGCGCCGCTTGAACGTAGCACTGACGAAGCAGGTCGAAACGCCAAATCTCACAAGGCACGGACCGCGCCTCTCTTGGCTACAAGCGGCCTCCCGCCTGCCTTATTGCCCCGGAGCGGGAGCAGGCTGAGTCGGAGACTGTTCACCCGGGGCACTGGTTCCGGCCGTTGATGGCGCGGGCTGATCGGTTTCCTGCCGCTCTCCCGAAATCTTGCGGTGCCATTCCTCATTCTCACGCTGCTTGGCACGATCGATATCCGAGACAATACGGTCAACGACGACGATCAGGTGATACCCAAAGCTGGTCTTGATAACTTCACTAAGCTGACCAACGGGCGCCGACCAAACGTATTCTTCAAATCCCGGCGTGAGGGTACCCTTATCCACGTAACCGAGGTCACCGCCTCTGCTTGCACTCTGTGGATCGTTCGAGTATTTCTCCGCAAGCTTCCCGAAATCCTCACCGGCCAAAATCCGCTTTCGTAAATCCTGCGCCAATTCGAGTGCGCGCGCTTGTTCCGCAGGGTTCGCAACACTTGACGAAATAAGAATGTGCTTCGCACGCACTACCGAATGGTGGGGCTTCAACCTGCCGTACGACCAGATCACGACAAGCATGCCGATGAAAACCACAATCACGCCCAACCATATCAGCTTGGTCCGATCCTTTGGTTCTTCCTCAATTTCTTTCTCAAACGTCAAGGGCATCGAACATCCCTCCATACAACTGCGTATAGAATGTGATCAAAATATAACAAACCAGCGCCGCCACAAGGAGCACTATTAACGCATTGAATATCTTCGTTACTACATTGACGGCGTGCGTCGCTTCCTCCAAATGGTACTGCGACACTTTGCGAAGGGCGGTCTCCAATTGTCCGCTCACCTCGCCAATATGAATCATCTCACGCGCCGTCGGAGTCAGATAACGCGATACGCTGAAGGCTTCCACCAGAGTCGAACCATCGCGAATTAGCGGAATGGCTTTGAGCAAATCGTTCTTCATGTACGGATTGGCGGTCACGGCCGCGGAGCTTTCCACGCAATGATCGATTCGCAATCCGCTCCCAATGAGTAACGACATGCTACGGAAAAACCGGGCCAGCGCGAATCGTCGCGTAACCTGAGACAAAGGCCACATCTTCGTGGCAAAGAATCCCCATATATAGCCGAACAATCCAAGCCGGGAGAGTACCACGCAAATCGCAAAAAATGTAGCAAAAAAGAGCATCGCCTCTGCCTGAAAGATGGCATACTCTCGGAAGTATGCCATCAGGTCAAAAGCCTCACCTTTACCGGCGAATCCAGCCGTGATCTTTGGAATCAGCCGCAACGCAAACGTCCCGCAAAACCAGGCAAATGCCAGCTGAATGCAGGGATACATCATGGTTCGCGAAATCTGCCGCTGCATGTCGAGACGGTCTTCGAAATACTGCGCCAAATCCCGCAACATCACGTCGAGCTTGCCGCCGCGCTCGCCGCTTGCGATCAACTCGATGAAGAAAGTCGGCAGAACTTTACTTTGTGCGCGCGCGGCCTCGGCCAGCGACGAACCATTCTTGATGGAATCGTTCATCTGGGTCAGCAGTTCGCGGACTTGCTTGTCCTTCTGCTGGCGTCCCACCACGTCAAGCGCACGCACGATCGGGATGCCCGCGTCGTACGTCGTCGCAATCTGGCGACAGAGCGGGACCATCTTCTTTATGGCGATCTGGGACGAAAATAGGCCCATCGCTGTGCCCTTTGACGGTTATCGAAGCCCATCCACCGAAAAAAGAACGCCCGAATCATGATACGGGCGCCTCTCTGAAAGTGTACCAAACGTCTGCCAGTCAACGCCAACGATTTAGACAATCATGGTGAATCACGCCAAAGTATAGATGGCAGCTCTTCCGGTCGCACGATCACCTCTTCCCATCCGAGTCCAACATGACAAACCCCGTCTGCGTCCTTCTGCGCCGTCTGCGGGCATGGGAAATGCCGGTAAGCCCGACTTGAGGCGTCCAGTGTGTGGCGGGTATACTCAGTGCCCCAGTCGGCGGCGCTAACGGATTCCTAACCTGGGCGCCTGCGGAGCGCCGAATCGACCTCTTTTCGCAACGATACGGGAGGGAACCAGAATGTCCAGCGCAGATTCCAGCAAGGTTCGCAACGTGGGGATCCTAGGTCACGGCGGAACGGGTAAGACAATGCTCATTGAGCATGTCCTCCATTCCGTCGGAAAAACCAACCGCCTCGGAAAGATCTCTGAAGGTAACACCGTCTGCG
>JAIBAQ010000002.1 GCA_019695095.1 Candidatus Hydrogenedentota bacterium | reverse complement strand
TGCTTTGCGCCTTCCGCGGCGTGGGCATGTACAGCGGGCAAAGCCAGCGATGCCATACCTACCCCACTCCGCACCAAGAACTCCCGTCGAGTCGACTCAGCTTTCACGAATGCCTCCTCCCTCACATGCCTCCGATCAGAAGTGGTTCATGCTACTCCAACGTCAGAGGGTGACAAAACGCAATTGAACGGGATTCCCTGTACCCGCATACGTAATGCGTTTTGCCAAACCCGGCAGCAAATCGAAATAGTTGTCCGAAAACAGCCTGCCGCCGCCGTCTTCGCAGTGTACGCCGTGGCAAAATGTGTCTGCAATGAGTGTAATCACGCTGCCGCGCGCGGTCACTCTTAGATCTCCTTTTCTCACCGCAAGTTGACGGTGAGGTGCCAACAGCCAAACCGACGGAGAGGTCTCTATGCCCTTGCCGGTGAGGTATGCCGCATATATCCACTCGCGTGGATTGAGGTTTCTAGACGAAGGAATTCGCTCCTTCCCCGCTTCCAGCATTCCATTTGCGGGCACGTCAACGGTCCTGGTCTGCAAGCGTGATTCCGTGCCATCAATCCGCACCCATCCCCAGTGCAGTTTAGCGGAGTGGCCCTGGAGTGTGTCGTTGACAACGCGGGTAACTAGAGCGTTTCCGCGGAGGCGCACAATAGCTTTCACGGGTACGCACGCGTTCCGTATCCAGTAGTAGCTGGGCTTGCGACGCAGATAGTAGTCGATGGGCGTCCACCCTGTTTCGCCCCAGCAGTCGTTGTACATCCAGATGATGGCCCCCTGACAATCGTCGCGGGGATCGTATCTGCGGAAACGCAAGGCCTCGATAGTGTGCCCGTACATGGACGCCTGAAACATCTGTCCGTAGAGTACTCGGTTAGGGAGATCCAGCTTCTCAAAATTGGCGTAATGGTGTTGAATCGCGGCGGGGATCGTCTCGTTTTCGAAGGTGTTGGTATGCTCTTTCCATGCGGGAGACCCCACAAAGCGTTCTTGCGGCTTGAGGAATTGCCTGATGGAATCCATATGGCAATAACCAATCACGCCATATTCGCTAACGAATCGCGCTCTGCATTCGTCGAATACTTCATGCGAGATGCGCCGGTTCATATCGGGGTTCATCGTGAAGGGCAACCACCAATGGCAATCGCCATCAGTTTCATCGTTGGGGCTTGCTCCACCGTATGGACTACTGGGCCAATAAGGCCGACTGGGATCGAGTGTTCGGCACACTTCGGGCAAGACGTGGTTGTAGAGCAGTTTTCCTCCAAGTTGAAGGTCTTTTTCGTCTCCCCGCTTATTCTTGTTCCACCATTCGGCGAAGCCCCAGATGTTCTCATTGTTGCCGCTCCACAGCGCGATGCAGGGATGGTGGCGCAGAGTTTTGACCACGGTTTCGGCCTCGGCCCGAATGACATTACGAAATGCCGGGTCGTGGTCCGGGTACTCCGAACAGGAGAACATGAAGTCTTGCCACACAAGGATGCCCGCTCTATCGCAAGCGTCGTAAAATTCAGGCGCCTCGTACACCCCGCCACCCCAAATGCGCAACATGTTGAGATTGGCGTTCTTCGCGTCTGAAACTAGAACCTCGTACTTCTTCGGTTCGACACGAGCGAGAATGGCATCGGCGGGAATCCAGTTGCCCCCCTTGCAGAACACATCGCGTCCGTTGACTTTGATGCAGAACCGGCTGCCATCTGTGGGCAGTTTTGAACGGTCGATCTCGACGCTTCGAAGCCCGATGTTCATTACCCGCTGGTCGCATTCCTTGCCCATCCAACGCACACTAACGGTCGCACGATAGAGCGGTTGATCACCCATGCCGTTGGGCCACCACAATTGGGGATTCGGGATTTCGATAGTCTGAGAAAGTGCCGATATACCCACTTGCGCACATGCTGACATCAGCACTTGCGTCGCCTTGCCGGACGGGGCCTCAATGGACAACAAGACTTCGACTTCGCGGTCGCCCCAAGGGTGCAGATTCTCGATGATGACTTCTACGTCGAGCAGGACGGTGGATTCGCAGACACATGGCGTCATCGACACATCGTGCAGGACGACTCCCGAGCGTGCCTCAAGATGAACGCCACGCCAAATGCCGATATTGGGGAGGATGTCAACCCAGTCCCAGCCATAGGTAAACTGCGGCTTGCGCAGAAAACGGATACCGCGAAACGATTGCCGCTTGAACTTCTCTTCCTTGGTGGGACGGTATTCCTTGGGGACCAACTCCCCGCCAGCCGTCAGCCGAACGACGACCTCGTTCTTGCCTTTCTTGAGGCGGTGGCGAACATCGAAACGTACCGGAACGAAGGCGTTCTTGGATTCGCCGAGGTATTCGCCGTTTAGGAAAACCTGCGCGAAGTAATCGAGTCCGTCAAAGACCAGTTCTTGCCGCTCATGGTCGAGAAAAGACGAATTCACGCTGAATGTCTTAGCATACCACCACGAACGGCGCTCGGGCCAACGGCTCTTCTTCGCGTTGAGACTGACAAGGGGCTCTTCCATCTGACCCGCACGCACAAGGTCGAGGTGGACTTCGCCTGGGACTATCGCAGGCAGCCAACCTGAATCGTTTGACACGACCCGGGCGTAACCTACGGCGCCCTTGCAGGAAAGCGGAGCGTGACATACACGCCATCTTCCATTGAGTCGAATCGATTCCATACAGGAGATCCTCTTGAGATGTGCCTAGGCGAATGAGTCCATAATTAAAGGATCAAGTACTAGACCGAAGTGCGCCCAAAGTATGGACGGGAGTCAAGGCCGCATCAACTCCAGTCGCCTCGCGCCTGATTCACCACTCACGTGGGCCGAGTGTCGAAATTAGTTAGTCATTTCCCCCAACTAAGCCTCCTCAAGAAGACCAGACGCCAGAGGAGGAAATCCATTCCAAGGTGAAGTGTATCCTAGCATCAAGAGGCAACATAAATCAACATTTGATTACTATTATTTGTCAAATTAAATACAACAAATGTCAATTATAACATTGCCTACCCGCTAAAGATCCTTCATCAAACAGGGTAATCGCCAACTCGGCAGTCCCCAGGAAAATGCTACTCTGGGCTTTGGAAACCTTGTTGTTTGAACAAGAAAGCGCGGCTGGAGGATCGTGTATAGAGGGCCTCCATGCGTGTATTTCATTGGAAGACGCATCAAAGGTCTCGGAGCCGCTGGGACCGGAAGGGAACTTCGGATTGGGGCCGTCGGAACGGACGGCATGCAACCTATTGTGCATAGTTTTTGAGGGAACAATATTAGACAAAACAATAATTACGCAAAATCTGAGCTCGACTAAGAAGTTCACTTGTTGCGAAAACTGGGGCGGTATGCAATAATGGGACTGCAGAGGAACGGGGGGAAAGAATGAGTATTGTGAATCCGAGTAAGTCCAGACGTCCCATAACCACGAGCGAGATTGCCCGCCTGACAGGTCTGTCACGTTCTACAGTCTCGGCAGTTCTGAATGGCAAGACAAACGTCAGAGAAAGCACGAGACGAAAGGTCCTGGAGTGCATTCGGAAAGGCAACTACGAATCGGGAATGATTGCCCGGACGCTTGTGGGCGAATTGTCGAGGATGGTGGCCGTGCTGGCCTCCAATCTGGGTAGTCCCTTCCACATGATGACGTTTCGGGGGATGAACTCCGTCCTGGAAGCGCATGGCTACCACATTTTGTTTCACAACGTGCGGCCGGAGGACCAGGACGACCCGGAAACGCTGGCCAGCCTGCATGCATACCGGCCTGCGGGGTACATCGTCCTAAAGGGGGCCGAGGGGCGAGGCGGCATCCACGCGCAGGAGATTGTCAATGAGCGGGTGCCTATCGTGGCACAAGGCAAGTTGGAAGGAATAGAGACACATTCAGTCAATTTTGACAACCGCCTTGGCATGAAGATGGCCACAGACTATGTCATCGAAAAGGGCCATCGAAAACTGGGGCACCTCGCGGGTCCGACGTTTTCGTTGGGAGCGAAAGAGCGCAAACTCGGTTTTGTTGAGAGCCTCATCGAACATGACATCGCCGTCTCGGACGCAGTTATCATCGACACGGGGGAAACAGCCGTCGCGGGTTATCAAGGTGCTCTGGAGGTCTTGAAGAACCCGGCAACCCGGCCGACCGCGCTACTTTGTTTCAATGACATGGTCGCAATGGGCGTATACCGGGCCGCGCATGAATTGTCTTTGGAAATACCGGACAACCTCAGTGTTGTGGGATTCGACGGAATCGATTTCGCCGAACTCTTAGGTCCTCCACTCACGACGGTAGACATCCACCCGGAGGTTCTAGGCGAACAAGCGGCCGATTTGCTGGTGAAAGCGATCACCAACCAGACGGGACGCGGCATAGTAACGCAATGGGTCGCACCGAGACTTCTGGAACGCGCGTCTGTCCGTCAATTGTAGTCGTCCAGGGTGATGAAGAGCAGTGGGTCCGGAGCCACTGCGCGGGAGTAGCACGCGAATTCCGTGGAGGTTCAACGAATGCTCTTGTCTCTAAGTGTAGCAGTGTCACTTTTCATGGCAGCAGCCGAGCCTCCGTTGCCATTCCCCTCTGAGTTGGTGGACTTCGTGCCCTACGGACATAACCCGCTCTTTGAAGGCAGCGGTCCAGGGCATTGGGATGAGGCCATCCGGGAACGAGGGTGGATCATGAAAGAAGGCGACACCTACACCATGTGGTACACGGGGTACGTGCCAGGAAAAGCACCTGTCATGAAGCTGGGTCTTGCCACATCGACGGACGGGTATACGTGGAAGCGGTATTCTGATGCACCAATTTACGATCGGACATGGGTAGAAGACATGATCGTGGTGAAGCAGGGCGACACGTACTACATGTTCGCGGAAGGGACTAATGACCACGCCCATTTGCTCACATCAACAGACCGTGTCCAGTGGACCGATCGAGGTACGCTCGACATTCGATATGCAGACGGTTCCCCATTGAAACCCGGACCGTTTGGGACACCGTGCGTCCTGTTCGAAAACGAAGTGTGGTACTTGTTCTACGAGCGAGACGACGAGGCAATCTGGGTAGCGACCTCGAAAGACTTGAAGACGTGGAAGAACATTCAGGATGAACCGGTGATTAAGCGGGGTCCCGAACCGTATGACACGAAGATGATCGCTCTCAATCAGATCGTGAAGTACGATGATTGCTACTACGCGTATTACCATGCGACTGCGCCGGCGAATGGACCCGACAAGTGGACTATGAACGTTGCGGCATCCAAGGATCTCATTCACTGGCAGAAGTATCCAGGCAATCCAATAATCGGTGTCGACAACTCCAGCGGGATCTTGGTGAATGACGGGCAACGGTACCGGATGTACTGTATGCACCGAGAGGTCTCGCTCTTCCTGCCGCGAAAGAACGCTTCGGGTAAGTGACGTATTGACGGCGGGCGCGTGTGGTGCCAACGATCACAGCCTCGAAGCTTGGGCACGGCGACGGAATAGCGGTTAGCCTTCGCTGGAAAAACACTACTGGAACGAGGAGCAAATCATGAGACTCGCAGGAATTCTTGTCGTATGCCTGACCATCGCGAGTTCCGCGTTGGGAGCGCCTATCACTACGGGCAGCCTTGTTGATGAAATGGCGGACATGCGCCGTCTATCTCAGTTTCCGTCTCCGTCGTATAGGACCGTGCAATTCTCGTCGTACGATCACCAGAGCACCGTACCGGGCGGAGAAAAGTGGTTTGGGAATGACGATGGATTCGGCAACGAGAAGATTCCGAACTTCGAGACCGTATTGACTCCAGCGCAAGGCAGCAAGCCAGGCGAATACCTGATGTGCCACGTTGACGGACCCGGCGCGGTAGTGCGTTTGTGGACCGCAAAGATTGCCGGTACGGTTCGTGTCTATCTCGATAACCTCGACAAGCCATTCTACGAAGGGAATGCCGAGGAATTCTTCCTTCATCCGTATGACCCATTCCTGCCTGGTTCTGGATTGACACGGGAACAGTTGACAGGTCCGTTCTACCAGAGAAACGCGGCATATGCGCCGATTCCGTTCGCAAAACTGTGCCGCGTTGTGTGGATAGGCAATCCAAAGGACACACACTTCTACGAGATTCAAATCCGCAAGTACGACGAAGGTGCGGAGGTGAAGACATTCTCCGCGGACGACGTGAAGACGAATGCAGATTCTATCCGCCGGGCGATTGCGGTCTTGACGGACCCTGCTAAGAACTTCGAGTATCGGTCGAAGAAGGAGGCGGCGCCGATCGAGGCAAAATTGCAGGCCAAAGGGACAGTCGAATCGTTGAAGCTGGAAGGGCCTGGACTTATTGAGCGGTTAACACTGAAGCTCACGGCATCGGATGTCGATCTGGCGCTGCGTCAGACGATCATGCACATTGTCTTCGACAAAGCGCCGTGGGGACAAGTGCAGTCGCCAATAGGCGATTTCTTTGGGGCGGCTCCGGGCATCAATCCCTATACTTCCGTTCCCTTCACGGTCGAACCAGACGGAACAATGACATGCCGCTATGTCATGCCCTTCAAGCAATCCGCGCAGATCATCTTTGAGAACCGCGGAGACCAGGAAGTGACGATTTCGGGCTCCGTTCTACCCGACAATTACACGTGGGACGACGCATCGTCGATGCATTTTCGGGCTCGTTGGCGCGTGAATCATGATCTCGTCGCATCGGGCAACGATACAATGGGCGCGCAGGACTTGCCGTTTGTGATTGCGCGCGGCCAAGGCATGTATGTCGGAACGGCCGTCATGTTGCTCAATCCCAATTGTGTGCCGACGTCTTGGGGCAACTGGTGGGGAGAAGGCGACGAGAAGATATTTGTGGATGGAGATGTGCGACCGTCCACGTTTGGAACCGGGTCCGAAGACTACTTCAACTATGCGTGGTCCGCTTTTGATCTGTTTACTTACCCCTACTGTGGCCAGCCCCGAAATGACGGTCCCGCTAACCGCGGATTCGTCGTCAATTACCGGTGGCACATCATGGATCCGCTGCCTTTCAGAAGCGGCATCGCTTTCTACATGGAGTTGTTCAGCCACGAGCGCACGGAAGGATTCTCCTATGCGCGATTAAGCTACCTCTATGCACGTCCTGGATTCATGGACGACCATGTAACGATCACCAATGAAGACGTGCGTAGACCTGCATTGCCTCCGACGTGGGAACCGTTGCCGCATTTTGGGGCGGTTCGATGGGAGTTCAAGGCGTGTGAAGATATCGCAAAGGGCCCGACGAACACTACGTTTGTCCAAAGCGGACAATGGCAGGGCGGTAAGGCGCTTGTGTGGACTCCGCAGAAAACGGACGAAACGCTGCGCCTGACATTGTCGATTCCTGAGAAGGGCGACTATGTCTTGAATCTGGCGTGCATGTACCGTCCCGACGGCGGCGCTTTCCGAGCAGCGATTGACGGCACGCCCGTTGTGTTCAATGGCAAAGATTCAGTGAGTCTGATTGCGCCTTACCACGTAATATCGCAATTGGTGTCAGGAATCGTGACCCAGTTGAAAGAGGGTGAACACGAATTGGTGCTGACTCCGGTTGAGGCAGGTAAACCCATTGGCCTCGACTTCCTGGCCATCCGAAAGAAGTAGCGCATTCCAAGAAAGTCGGCAGGGGCCCGGCGGCATTGAGCCGTCGAGCCCCTACCTTGCACGATACACCCCGAGACACGGTCCCAGGATGTTTGGGGGGCGTTATCGATGCGGGGATGCGTCCCCACTACTCAGCACGCGCAATCCAGTCATGAAAGTGCTACCTCCAGCAAATCATTCGCCGCAAGATTGAGGAACTCTGAAAATGCGATGTCTACGTCATTCCCGCGCACATCGATCTTGCAGTCGATCCGCTTGCCGTTCACCGAGACTTTGCAGGTCATTGGGCTTCTCTTCGCGGCCAAGGTAAGCGTATTCAGTCTCAGCGATCCCTTGCGCACACTCACCACGCTTGTCTGACGCCAGGCATCCCTTTTCTGCGAGTATGTGATCCAGGCTTCGGCTGTTGTGAACGCGGCCTTAAAGTCGCTCGGTGAGATTCGTGGCGCAAAACCAAGCCGACCCTTGGGTCCGTGGTAGTAATATCCCGCCAGCGCCAGGTATACGCCCCAGCTCGCCATGGCACGGGCATAATGATCGCCACATTCGACTTCGTTATAGGGATTGAACAAATCGGGATGATAACGGTCGTGGACGGCTCTGCACAGAGCCAGTCCCTCGGTGACATGGCCTTCCCAAATCATGTGCCCCGCGACCTGATATTCGATACCCGTCCAGACTTCCTCTCGATACAGGGTGCCTTCGGTGAGGTAGTCGCCTTTGGGCCACGTGCAGGTAATGAGACCAGCTTGGCCGGGCGTGATGAACCAACGCTGTGGCTTGTGGGCCTCGTTATACGGGCCAACGTCAGGCGCCCAATTGTACTTCCAAATCGATTCGAGGGTTTTGATGACATTTTCACGAGGATAGATGTATCCGAGTCCTAATTGATGCGCCCACCCTTGCCCGAATAGTTGGTCGCTGAGACAACCGTCCTTGTACTGATGCTTTGCGTGTTCCTGGAGATTTACGTCTTGAATGAAGTACTCGCCGTTCCACAGACGTTCGACGGAAAGACGCGAGCCCTTTTCAAAAATGGCGCGGAGACGCGCGGCGAACTCAGGGTCTCCCATTTCTTTGGCCATTTCCTCACCAGCCCGAAGCGCGGCGAGATACAGCGAACCGACAAACGTGTTTGCGCCGTAATAATCAATATCATAGGTGTTGGGCTGGACGTCCTCTATCATCCCATCCGAATTGGCATCGCGGCTGATGCTGTATTCCAGTGCCTTCTTGATTGAAGCCCAATTGCGTGAAAGGAACGTTGTGTCGGATGACATAAGGTGTTCGCGGTAGGCCTTGAGAATGGTCCCGCACTGACCGTCTGCCGCGTACTTGGCATCGCCGCGGAAGCCTACTAGGCCTGTTTCGGGATCGAAACCTCCTCCCTCGGAGCGAGGCGCGAAATCCTGCATTTCACGCACGTTTCGCGCGAGTTCAGGGAAGAGACGGGCGTGCGAGTGGGCGTAGTTCCAGACATGTGCGCAGGTCCCGATACAACAGGCGACACCCTCATACGCCCAGAACCGTCCGTTCTTCCACCATTGACACGTACCCGTTGCGAGGTAAGAAGCTGTGGAGTGCAGTCTATCGAGCAGCCAATACGGAAGCGTGCTGTCGTAATAAATATCGCGCCACAGGCGGGTGTCATTTGTGAGCCGCTCATGATTTGCGATGATATAGTTCGCCACATCGCCGGCATCGCCGAATTTTTCAGCGTAGTAATGTCCACGATTGATGGGACCCGAATCCCATGGCGTGACAACGAATCGGTCTCCGTTGATCTGATTGGGAAAATGCCAGCTCACAACAAACGTGAAGGTATGTTTACCGCCGGGAACGATTCCCGTGGGCTTAGTCGAGAGAATGCCAAGGCGTTTTTCGCTCGAAGGGTACTCAGCAGTGAGTTCTACGACGACTTCTTTGGGTGCACTCGCAGGCGCGGCGCCAAGCAAGGCATCTTCAAATGTCCCCGGTTCGGTGCAGGCCAGCGCCAGTGTGCCGTAGTCCGGGGCATCCAGAATGTTCCCTCGCACATCGACGCGAGGCGAATCAGAGAACTCAATTTGGTCGAGGTAAATGTGAGAGACGCCTATCCCCCACCCCTCACTCACTTTGTCGACAATCACCAGGCACGCCCCTTTGCCTTGCCATTCGTCCACACGCCAGGTATGCCACGCGAGTTCTTCGTTGTGCCTACCCATGGCCGAGCGTACAACGTTACCGTCTACCATGAGATTCACGCAGGTTTTGTCTGGCCACGTGCCGCCGCCAATCAAGAAGTTGATGAATCGCCGCTGGATGGTGAAAACGGGAGACGTCAACGTACCTTGGGCTTCGTCGCCGCCCACGCGCGAATCGGCAAGCCCGAGTCCTTCGAAGCTCTTTGCAGGTGTGGGCTTTTCTTTGGCGTCTGGGGCACTCTTCACCTTGAAAGCCGTGCCCGATGACTGCCATGAGCCGTAGTCTTGCCCTTCGAATGTCTCGAAGATAATGGGATCTCTGTTCGCTGCGTCAACGTCTGCAATCTCTGGAGAAAGCGCGGAATGCAGACAGAGTGCGCGATCCGACTTGAAGGTGTACTCCGTCTTCCGATGAACCTCATATCGGCGAGCAAACGCCGAGCATACGGCATTCTCCAACTGCCCCACGGCCCTCACAGTCAGCGGAGCTTTCGAATTGTTCTCGACGGTTATGTGAAAGACGGTTGCGGGAATTCCTGAATCCACCGCATTCAGCGGTATGAATGGACTAAACGCCTCCGATTCGACAGTCACTGGAAACTCGCGGCTTTCGTAACGAACGCGACCTATGGGATACTCGCCGCTGAAGGTCACCTTCTCGAAGCCGTTTCGATCCAGCGACTTCACGGCGATATGTCCGTTGCCACTATCGACGGCGATTGAGAAGCCGCAATCGACCGGCTTCTCTACGCCGCGGTGTTCGTAGGTGGCAAATGTCCCTTCCACCCAATTCGAATAGGCATCGTTGAAGATTTGCCAACATCCGAGCGTTCCATCACCACACAGGTACATCTGCCCCGTGCCGATGCCCCCACACGGCATGCCGATGTTGTCTAACGATTTTCCGAAATACGTCTCTTTTCGCCCTCGCGCGTACAGGCTGCGAATCCACTTTTTGGAGAGTTTCTTGTCTGCCGGGATCAGGTGTCCCGAGACGGTATCCTCAACGGCAAACGGCCCTGCCATGAGTTGACTCAGACGACCGCCGATACGCGTTGACACGAACCCGACTCCAGCCATCTTCAGGAATTCGCGACGATCCAGCGGCGTCGAAGAGGAGCCGCAGCAACCTGCTGGACCGCAACCGCAAGTGCGCCCGTCATTAGTGCCTGGAGGTGTCCCGGCAACGCCAGCCAAAGGATCGGCATCAGGCCCGTGCATCATGTCGTCATTCATTTCGCCGCTCCACTGTTTCTCAAGTCTATTCAGATCGAACCGGAAGAATCAGAGCACTGGGATGCGCTTTGTCCATGTGAACGGTATTGTGCGCGACGCGCATCTCGCCGCCAGGCGTGGGAAAGTCGGCGCCTGTATTGGGATTGACTTCAAAACGAGGGAAGTTGCTGCTCGAGACATGCAAGCCGATGCGATGCCCCTTGTCGAATATCCAGCTTGTGCTTTGCAGGTCAATGATGATCTCGACGATTTCAGCCTCCCCCTCAAGCGGGGGCGCAACCTGGTTGAATCCAAAGCGCGTCTTTACCCGGCGGATACCGTCGAGCATGAGGACTTCGCGGTCGTCTCCGGACGGATACACGTCCAACAACATGGCAGTAAAATCCGTATCAGGCGCATCGGTGGACACAAACAGACGAACTGAGACGCGCCCAGTGATCTCCATGGGTTTCGTCAACGGCTCTGTCGAAAATGCCAGGACGTCTTGGCGATTGGCATGGTTAGCGCGTTGATCCATGGGGCCGGCTGGAATGGTCAGGTTAGCGCCGCCGTGGGTAGGTACGGGATTCTTTGGATCAAAGCTGAACGATCGCGATCCCTTCTTTGTTTCAGAAGATGCCTCGGTGTTGAGGGCGCCATCTGGACGCAGATAGAAGCGTGCAGGTTCGGCATCGAACGGCGGCCACGTGCTTGCAGTGCGCCATTCGTTCCCAGGCGCGCCGGGCGTGTCGGCGCCCATTACGTAGTAATTGACTTTGGCGTACTCCTTGAGCGCATCCGGCTGCCCGAGCAAGTGGGCGGCGTAGAACGCCGCCATGAATCGATTGACATCGAATGACCAGCGGTCGTCTTGCAACTTATAGTCAGGAGTTTGAGTCTCCAGATGCGCGGACCACTTCATGATTAGATAGTTCTGTCCCTTAGCCCCTTCGCCTCCATTTGATTCGCGCGACACGAATGCATCTATCGTTCCCTGATTGAAGATGTCGTACCAGCCACCGACAAACATGGCAGGGGCCGTCATATCGGGAGCACGCAATTCCGCATCGTAGTACCACCAGAAGCAGTCGTATCGAGGATGACTCTTGTAGACATCGAGGAGATGGGGCTGGCCGATCTGTGGCAGCCACCCTTCCAGGAGACATTTCCTGAAGACACCGCCCTGGTAGAACATGTCCTCATACAGATTGGACGGAGCAACTTCGATGAACTGCGCGGCGACTCCGCGTGTCGTGGGGGCGAGCAACATCTGTGTGATTCCAAGGGCGGAGCCGCCCCAAGTTCCAATCTTGCCGTTGCACCAGGGTTGGGCAAGAATCCAAGCAACCGTTTCTGCGCCGTCAGTCAATCCCGGCCGCCAGCCGTCGGCGTTGAAGACGTACTTTTCCCCTTCACTGGCGCCCATTCCACGAACGTCTTGCGCGACAACGGCGATACCGAGCTGGAGCAGCGCATCAACCGGACCCCCGACTCTACCGTAGGTACTTCGCGCAAGAATTACCGGCCATGGTCCGCCCGCGGAGTCGGGCAAATGGACGTCAGTGGCGAGTTTCACGCCATCGCTCATGGGCACGAATTCAGTTTGAATCGGAGGAGGTGCCGCAAGTGCGACTCCATGCGCCCAAAACACCACGGTCAGAGTGACCGCATAAAGACACGCTCTCATGATGGCCGTTCCCTCTTACACCTTAAGCGCCGTCGACTTGGACAAGGCTTCGATTTCGTCTGCCGTGACTTCGCGACCCAATTCGTGAGACAGACGGATCCCCTCGCTAATCTGCATGGTTTGAAGCGCTATTTCCGCCGTGGGCAACAATGGAACGCGCCCCTGTAACGCGGAGACCCAATGATGCTGGGGTGAGTCGTACGCATCTTCTGTTTCGTGCAATGCGTGCCAACGGAACTCATCTTCTTCGAGGGAGAACGTAGAATCGATAACAACGTCGCTCAGGGTCGTGTGAAAGCTGAACGGATCCAGCCGGATACCGCCCTTGCTGCCGACAATCGAACTACCTTCGAAGGCATTCAGGTGAATGGCCCACGATTCAATGATGTCGAGAGTGACTCCGCCCTCGAAACGCACCAAGCCAAGCCCCAGTTCTTCCACGTTGTATCCGCTTTTTGCCGCGCGCACGGGATCGATTTCGGTTTCCTGATACAGCTCTCCACTCACGCGAAAAACCTGCGGCGAATCCAGCAGATACAGCATCTGCGAGATGTGGTAGACACCCATATCGAAGAGCGCTCCGCCGCCGGCTGTTTCCATCTTCACGAAACTCTCGGTGCCGTATCCGTCCACGTAAGGCCGTCCGCGCCGGCGGTAGCCGCACGAGCGCGCATGATAGAGTCTGCCCAAATGACCGTTTCGGATTAGGTGTTTGGCGACTTTCGTCTCGCTCTTGAACAGAAGTCCCAACTGAATGCTCAGTTTCCGGTCGCATCGACGAGCGGCGTCCATCATGGATTTGGCGTCGACGTAGGTGCCCGCCATAGGCTTCTCGCAGTAGACATGCTTCCCGGCTTCCAGCGCCGCAATCGTGATCGGAGCGTGCAGATTATTGTGAAGACAGACATCAACGGCCTCGATGTCGTCTCGCTGCAACAGGTCCTTGAACGACTCGTGAGTGTGCGGAATCTTGTATTGCTCGGCTACTCGCTCCAGTTCAGTTCCATCTATGTCAAATGCCGCGACGACTTCCGCGCCCGGGACCTTCGCGTAGTTGTCCAGATGCACCTTCCCGATTTGTCCTACGCCAATAATCCCAATTCTCACCGGCCGTCTCGTATTCAAGGTCATCGCGGATCTCCTATAGTGGTTACACAATTCTCTCGTGCGTCTTGCTAGATAAACACATCGTTATAGCGTGCCGCACACCGATTCATAGTATGCAATACACTTTGCCATGTCGCACTGCGGATCGGCATTCGTGGGCAGCTCGTATTCGATAGAGATGACAGGCTTAATACCTTGACGCCGGATCTCCTCCAATTGCCCCTTCATGTCTCCGATACCGGTTCCCCATGGGACATCCTGGGCTTCGGGCGAATGTACGTCCACGTCTTTGCTGTGGAAACTGATGATTCGGCCTTCGAGCTTGCGCATCGCTTCCAACGGATCGATTCCGGAGCGGACCCAGTGCCCCGTATCGGCGCACGCACCAATGCGAGCGCTTCTTCCTTTGCAGGCAGCGAGTACAGTATCTGGATTCCAATACGGAGAGGGAGCGGGATGATTGTGAATGGCCACATTGATGGCGTAGTCCGCGCAGAGTCTGTCCAACAAATCGAACGCATCCAGAGGGGGCTCAGAGACAATAGTCTCGATGCCCATCTCTTTGGCAAACTCAAAGACTTTGCGTGACTCCATTTCGTTGTTCGGCAGATTCACCACACCGAAATTGACGAGCGAAATACCGGCCGACCGAAGCTTAGCTTTGGTCTTCTCCAGACCGGCTGCGTCAAGGTTGGGGTCAAAGACTGTCTCCGGTTCTACCGGGCTCAATGCTTGCCCCGGATACGCTTCAATGTACTTCAGACCAAGAGCCGCCGTCTTGTCGATTGCTTCAAAAAGGGTGAAGTGATGAAAAGACCATGCTTGCGCGGCAAGCCTCCACCCTAGCTTATTGCTTGTTGTCATCTCCGTACTCCCTCCCCGCTGCCTGTTGTTACTATTCACGCGACTGCCGTATCCAATGCTCTCGTTCTACTTTGGAGAGACTCGGTAGCAGTCGTACCCCATGAGATACCCTTTTGACGCATCGTTCTTGCCGACAATGCGCAACTCAATTGTGTTATTGGCCTTTTCAAGCACCAACGAACCGAGGCTCTCCAACTTCTTTCGCGTGGTCACGCTTGCGTTGTAGCCGTCCCACTCACAAGCCTTCTTGCCGTTGACCCACAATTCGCAACGGCCATAGTCCGGACCTGCGGTATACCAGACCTCCATTGCGTAGGCTCCGGCATCGCTTGGAGACACAGGTAGCACTGCCTTGAAGGTGGACGGCTCGGTCGCATTGACCTTCAAGTGAGCACCGTCACTCCACAGATTCCCGAAGTTCGCCGTGGATTCGGCCACAACAGCGGGATTTCCGAACAACGGAGCGAGTGCCTCTGCCTCAATTACCCAGGGCTCGACAAATACGGTTGCCTTGGCTGGAAGCCGCTCACCAGCCTTCGCCATGGGCGGAAACGGCACATGCGGTTCCGTTTGATACCAATACGCAACAGACGAGAAATCGTCTTTTCGATTGTTGGCGTGGCCGTGCTCCATCGTCACTTTGATGCTCTTCGTGAAGGGAATTGGATCTTCGAGGTGATATCGGTAGACGTTCCAGACAGCGTTTTGGTTATGACCGCCCTCGATCAGGGGAGCGCCAAAATAGAGATTGCTGAATGTCTGGGTCTGCGATTCGCCGTACGCCCACCCGCCGCAGAAGTAATCCTCAGAACCTGTTCCTAGAAGGACCGGCTTTGAGTCGTCGTCAACGAAGATCATGTCGTCGCCTTCGCCCCACCACCCTCCTGCGCGGTCCTGAAGCGAGAGGTTGCATCCCACATAGTGTCCGCGGCCTTTGGCCTCCAGGAAGACATAGTTGGCTCCCGGCGCGCAGGGATACTCCTGACGATACTGCGCGTGAAAGCGCAACTCGTCATCCGGCAGTTTCTCGTACTTTTGGTAATCGATGTAGTAGTAGAAAGCGATAGCCGGAAGTGGGCCATCGTTGGTCACCGTTACCCTCGCCCCATTGCCGAATGGCATGCGCCAAAAACAGTTCAGTCCGCGGTCAACTCCGATTTGAATCGGCAAGCACGAGTACTGGTAGTAGCGGCCCATGCCCAGGCCGAAAAAGTCCCCGATGGGCGCTTCTACCGAGGGATTCTCTTCGCCGTCCCAGTACATGCGCAGTACGAGATTCTTCAGGTATTGCTCGTCCTTGGACGCAATTGTGATCCAGATGTGGACAATTGCACCCGCGCCTTTTAGGTCCGCAAGAGTCCGCGTCTCTCCAGGCTTCAGCGGCCAGTCGTGCCGGCCGTCCGCATTGCCGCCGGTGGGATCAACGCTCGATTCGCGGCCCACAGTGAAGTTCTTGAGGCGCGAGAGATCGGCAAGAATTCCGCTGGTCGAAGTTTCCTGCGCGAGTCCCACGGATAGGGTCAGAATACTCGCTACTATCAGCACGTACGTTAACCGTCTTAGACCTAGTCGCATTCCTCAAGACTCCTGAATCGTTTTGGATTGCTGAACCGCTATCCGCCCGATACTGATTGGCTCTCTTTTTCTTTGTTCAATTGGTCCGCAAATTTCTCAATATGCTTCAGTGCTTCTTCCGCAAGTGCGGCAGACTTGCCGGAATCCGGCGAAGAGGTTCTCACTCGCAGCAGAGGCTCGGTGTTTGATGAGCGAATCTGAAGGCGCGAGTGATCTTTGAAGGCGACGATCAGGCCGTCCTCTCGGCTCATGAACGCCAAGTCCGGCTTTCCCGCATAGAAGACTTGCAGGCGCTCAACAATCTTGCGCATGCCGTCAGGCGAGAGGTTTGTGGCTTGGTCGCAATTCGTTTTTGCGTGATGAGGATATCCCCGCGTGATCGTCATCAGGTCATCTTTCTTGTGGGCGAGGGCAGCAAGGACATGCCAAATCGCCACAAGAACGTCGCGCCCCATGCCGACTCGGGGGTCGATCACGCCGGCGCAGCTCCCTTCGCCCGCTATCGCGGCGTGGAAGTGCTTCGCGTCGCTGGCGGTATACACCTCGCCAGTGGGAACACGGCGCAAGTTGGCATGGTGCGCCGAACAGATATCTTTCACCATTTGCGATGTAGACCAGTTCGTGACGACTGTTCGCCCTTCGGAAAGGGTTCCGAGAACCTGATCAACCGCGATGGCGAATGTATAGTCTTCTTCCAAGGGTACATAGACGCCGGTATCCGGGTCACGCGCTACCAACACACAGCGATCGTTGTCGCAGTCGGTGACAAATCCCACGTCGAAGGGTGAACTCTCGCCGGACATCAGCCTGCATAAATCTTCGAGATTTGCGGGTGTGGGTTCGATGCCGCGCGAGAAGACTCCCGGCTTGTCGTTGACCGGCAACACGTGCGCGTAGAGATAGTCGAGAAGCACGTAATCGATTGGAATCCCCGCGCCGCCGCAGCCATCCATGGCAACGCGAAAACTGCGCGCGCGTATGGTATCGAGGTCTTTTCCCATAGCGGTGATCACGCGATGCAGGTGGTAATCCAGAATGACCGCATTGTCCACATGCAAGACGCTGCGTGAACGCGATAGGTATTCAGAGGTATACGGCGGGTCGCTGAACTCGGAGGCCATGTCGGCAACAGGGCGGCATTCGCCGCGGCGCCGCGAGTCGAAGCGACCCTCATCGTGGATGGCGAAAACCTGCTTGATTTGGTCTTCGCGCAAGAACATGCCGTGTCCTTCCACGTTCTGCAGGAACTTCACGCCGTTGTACGCAATGGGATTGTGCGATGCGGTGACCATTGCGCCGCCTGCAACGTCGAGCCGGTGAATCGCCAACTGAACAGTCGGAGTCGGAACCACGCCAAGGTCGATGACGTCCCAACCTCCGGCAAGGAGCGCATCGATGACGCGTTCGAGATACGCCTTTGAGGTAGGACGCGTATCGCGGCCAACTACAATCGTGTTCGTGTCGGAAACATCGCGAAGATAAGTACCGTACGCGCTTGCGTACCTCTCTACCTCATCCCCGGTCAGTGTTTCCTCTGTCCCACGGACCCCCGAAATACTCCTTCTCACTTTCGATTCCGATGGCACTGCACTCATGACTTCGTGATCCTCCCCGATGCGCGTTTCCCAGGGCGTTACTGCCGCCATAGTCCGGGCAGCGGCCGCATCTGTGTATCCGATTGCCTCTGGCTTGCAGCGTAAGGCTCGCATCAGGATTTCCCCCCTGTGGTCGCGATGCCCTGAATGAAGGTTCGCTGCGTCAGAAAGAATAGGATAACGATCGGGAGCGTAAAAATCGTCGCTGCCGCCATGAGTTGGGTCCACTCGCCGCCGTAGCTGGACATGAACTGCTCCAGGCCATAAGCGAGCGTGTATCTCGAGGGGTCATTTATATAGAGAAGCGGCCCGAAGTAGTCGTTCCATGTTCCGAGGAATTGAAAGAGCGCGCACGTGGCCATAGCGGGTTTTGCCAGCGGCAACATGATTTGCCAAAAGACACGCCACTCCCCCGCCCCGTCGATTCGAGCGGCCTCGGATAGCTCTTCGGGAATGGTCTGGAAGAACTGGCGCATTAGGAAAATGTAGAAGGCAGATCCGAATAGAGATGGTACGACGAGCGGCAGGTATGTCCCGTACCAACCAAGCGAGCGGAAAAGCGCAAAGACCGGAATCATGGTAACTTGGCTTGGCAAGGCCATGGTCCCAATCATCAACATAAACAGAAGATTTCGGCCGGGAAACCGCAGGCGGGCAAAGCCGTAGGCTACCACGGCGCTCGATGCCACAGTACCTGCAACCACGCACGCGCATAGGATGAGCGTATTCTTAAGATAGGTACCCAAGGGAACCGTGTGGACCGCGTCGTAGTAATTGCTCCACTTCACCGGATTGGGTACTAGACTCGCAATCGACACAACAGCCTGTTGGTTCGATGATCCGTAGACTTGCTTGTCATCTTTAAGCGAAGTGGAAAGCATCCAAACCAGGGGTAAGACAAAAGGAATGCAAAGGGTGATCAACACGCCGTGAACCAAGATACGACGCGCTGGTCCGACTCGGTGAACCAGTGCGGAGTGTTCAGTTGACGCAAGTCCTATTTGGCGTCCGATGTTCTGCATACTAGTCGTCGTATCCCGACTCGCGTCTCATCGCGACTTCATGCTTTATTTCCCGTTCGAGTTGGGCCAACGCGATTTCAGGCGACAACAGCCCACGTTCAGCGGCTTCGTCAGCAATCGACAGCCGATCCCAGAAGTAGGCCTGGTAAGAGACCGGCGGCAATGGCTCCAAGTGATCACTGGGGAGTATGTCGAGAAACGTCTGAAACTGAGGGTGCTGACGCACGTATTCGCGATAGGCGGGCGCATCTCCGATTGCGGGCAGGGGCGGCAACCATCCCCCCCACGTGTAAAACTCCGCGGCGCGCTTCGGGTTTTCTATGCCGGACCAGAACTTGATGAAGTCCCACGCGCCATCCACCTGCTTTGCCCCTGTGGGAATGACGAAGAAATTCGCATTCGCCCAACTTGCGAGTTCGTTTCCTCCTTCCGGTGGCGGAATGGGAAAGGTGCCGTACTCCATTTCAGGTGCGTATCGGGCAATCTGCTCCACACGCCATTGCCCATCCAGCGTGATTCCATATGCGCCGCTGATGAACGGCCACGCAGCCGTGCTGATTTCACTGGTGAAGCTAGACTCGAAGCCAATCACATTGTCGAAGCCCAGCTTCTTACGCTCTCCACTGAGGAATTTCAACGCTTGCACATTTGGCGATGTGTTGATGGTCAAAACGTTACGCTTCCAGTCGTAGAATCCCCCGCCAAACCCTGGCGCGTACATTGAAAGGCTCGCCGGACGAATTGGGTTGAGAAGTCCAATTCGCTTCAGCGACCCATCCGGGCCGCGCTTCGTCATTGAGTCGCCCCAGGCAGACAGTTCCTTCAGGTTCCTTGGAACGCGCTCGACATCGAGTCCGGCTTCGCGCGCGAAGTCCTTTCGGAAGTAACAGGCATAGACGTCAAGCCCTGTGGCGGCGCCGTAGAATTTGCCCTTGTACATACCGATCTTGAGCACAACAGGGTATACGGATTTCTGGAATGCCTCCCATTCTTCGGGCGACATGAGCTCGTTCAATGGAAGCACGGCTTTGCTTTCCGCCCATTTTGGAATAACGGGATTCCACTGAATCATGACATCAGGTGGAACACCTCCCGCGACGGACATCAGGAATTTCGAGTCCGCCGTGTTCGCCGGAATGGAAAGAGGAATGACTTCATAACGGTCTTGGCTATCGTTGTATCGGTCGACGATCTTGTCCGCGACAGTCTTCCACTCCGAAGTCCACATGTGCCAGAAGTGCACGGGAATCCGCTCCGGGTGCTTTCTTTCGGACGGACGTGGCACGGCCAGCAGTAACATCATCCCAACGACAAGAAGCACTCCCAAGCACCAAGCAATGGCAGCGGAACCTTGCTTGTACTCGCGGCGGGCTCTTACGGAATCAGCTTCCATAGTGTACCCACCGCCTGTGCGTTCGGAAGATAGCAACCGTGAGGGTCATGATGACGGCAAAGAGTATCCAAGCCATGGCGCTGGCATAGCCCATGTCGAGGTAACGCCACGCGCGTATGAAGAGGTAAAGCGCGTAGAAGTGCGTGCTGTCGTTGGGACCTCCGGCAGTCATTATCCAAGCCTGCGTGAAATACTGAAACGAGCCGATTACCCCCATGATGAGATTGAAAAAGATGACGGGGGTCAGCATGGGCAGTGTAACGTGACGCGTGCGTTGCCAGGCATTCGCGCCATCGATTATGGCCGCCTCATAGAGCGCCACGGGGATGTCCTTTAGGCCGGCGAGATAGATGACCATACTTCCGCCAACCGCCCAAAGAGACATCAGAATAAGGGCCCAGAGAGCCCAGTTCGCGTCTTGCAGCCATGCGGGTCCTTGGATGCCTACGCGCGCAAGAAGGCCGTTCACAAGGCCAATCTGAGGATTGAGTATCCACATGAAGATGACGGAGGTCGCAACAATAGGCACTATGGAAGGGACATAGAAGGCTGTTCGATAGACACTCATTCCGCGAAGCTTGAGATTGAGCAACAGAGCGATTGCGATACCCGTAACGATACCCAGAGGGACGGAAATCAAGGCGAACTTGAACGTAACGCCCAAGGCGATCCAGAAGACAGGATCTTCCGTGAAGAGCCGTCTGTAGTTGGCCAGTCCGATCCAAACGGGCGGCGAGACAATGTCGTACCGTGTGAAGCTCAAGTAGATGCTGACTACGAACGGAACGGCAGTCAGCGCCACAAAACCGAACAACCACGGACTGATAAAGGCGTATCCAACGAACGCCTTTTTCATGTGCCGCACCCCTCTCGTGAAGTCGCGTACTTTTCTGGCCACGAACCGACACGTTCGGCTGGGGCCTCATTCACACGAAGTCGATATGGCTGCCCCTGAGCCCCATTCTTGCTTGTCCATCAAAAGAGCGATTCCGAACGGCCCTGCAAGCGCTGAAGCCGGATGCAGAATCATCCTCGCACAATCCGGGGGGCACACACGACTTTGCATCTCTATTATCTCTGACGACGGAGCTAGCCCGGATTTCTCACGTACACACTTGAACCTATCTCGTAACCATTGTGCTTTCGAGACTTGCGGCGAAAAACAAAGCGGTTCTCCGAAAGCAGAGTGTGTTCGCGAGAAATCCTCATGGCATAACCTCAACGTCTTGCACGTGAGCAATTTGCGTCGGCGCTCAATCGCGCCGGTGCAAATTGCGGACTAGGGAGCCTCCTCAAACGATCCGAGCGGTCCCCTATCGGAGACGTGACCGGCCAATGCGCCGTCATCGCTTACAATGCTGCGCTCTGTCTGAAGCACCAAGACTTGATAGGGCTCTATTTCGACACGCCCATCGTAATTCCGCGCAGTCAGGATATCTTTGCACGGCTGGTGCAGTTGCAGATACCCAGTCCGGTTCTCAATCTCCATTACAATTGTTCCCGACCCGCCCTCTCCTACGCGCGGGACGACGAGGACATTGGGGGATGCATCGGCCGCGGGAACGATCTCAGCCTCGCCGCACACCCGAAGCATCAAGGCCCTCATATCCTGGGAGTTCAGAAGTGTGCCGAGCACGATAATGCGCCCAATGCCAACTCGAGTCTCAGTGATCGCGGCCATGCCCTTCAGCGGACCGTCGAGGTAAGACGCCAACACCTTTGCCTTTTCGGTCTCAAAACCCGAATACCACAAACTGCCGTGTGACGCCGTTCCGTCGTTCCAACGGAAGGCGAAATCGCGAGGGTCGCCGGGAACCTCGTACGCACAGTAGATGTCAGCCCACTCTTCCAGGGAGGCGAACGGGGCGCCGGCAGGTTTTGTGGCTTCGAGAGTGCGCGTATCGGACAGCGGGCCCACCACCCATGTTCCGCCTGCTTCTATCCAAGTCCACAGACGCTCTCGAAGTCGAGACTCATCCAAAGCAGGCAGGAAGGGTGAATACACAACCCTATAGTCTGTTAGAGAATCCGCCGGATCGATAAAGTCCACACGCAGATGCACGTCCATCAACGGCCTGCATACTCGATTCAAGAGACAATCAAGATAGTCAAAGCCGTTTGCCATGGGTTGGTGGCGGAACTGAGCCCACGCTACGGTCGAAACGTGCACGGCGAGTCCTGTAGGAGCGGGGACTGTCTGTGAAAGGAAGTCTCCAGCCGCCTCAAAACCCTTTGCGACTTCCTTCACCTCTCCCATGATATGCAACGGCCTGCCGTGGCTCGACACGACGGAGCCGTGCATGAGTTCCTGGCCGCTCCAGTGAGCCCGCCACAACCAATACAAGTTGGCCTCCGCTCCCAGCGCAATAGGAAGCCAGGAATTGACGCGGCAGAACCCGGGATCCTTATAGCCGTTGGCAGTGACACCGCCATTCCAACAGGTGGCCGTTTCGGTGTTCCAGAACGGAGCCGTCTTGAAGGGGCGGACATAATCCATCCAGAAGACCTGCTTCCATAGGGTTTCCATGGAGTCGTAGTGATTGTATTGAACAATGTCGAGATGCCGGTGCAGTTTCTCGTAACTCACCGACAAGATGGGCATCATATCGGTGCCGACTGGCTGCGAAACGTGCTCATGCAGGATTGACGCCTGATGAAGGACGTAGTCCACCATACTGTCGCTTTGGAACAAGGTCCAGGCCGTCGACAAGGACGGGTGATCGTGGATGCTGGGCTCGGGAGCCGGGATCTGTTCGAACGATTGGTACGTCATACTCCAGAGATGCGTTCCCCAGGATTCGTTGAGGGCATCAATGCTCCCGAACTTTTTGCGGAGCCTCTCACGAAACAGTCGTACGCACAGATCGCAGAAGCACCCCTCGCCTTTCCAAAGGTCCACTTCGTTGTCGATTTGCCAGCCGATGACGTTTTCGTCTTGACCAAACATTTCGGCGAGCCGGGTCACGATGCGTTCGCAGTGGCCGCGATAGATCGGGCTATTGGGACAAACATGGCGGCGCGAGCCGTGCCGCGCTCGGACTCCCGCATGGCTTACCACGAGGACCTCCGGGTACTTCTCGGTAAGCCATGCGGGCGGTGTACACGAGGGGGTGCACATAATGGTCGCGATTCCGGCCTCTGCCAGCTTGTCCACGACACGGCGAAGCCAGCCAAGTTCCAGCCGCCCTTCTGCAGGCTCCATGCTGCTCCACGCAAACTCTGCAATGCGCATGACATTCATGCCCGCATCGCGCATAAGCTTGATGTCCTCGTCCAACTGCTCGCGGGGCCACGTCTCGGGATAATATGCGGCGCCCAGATAGGGTGGTCTGAATCGACCCATTCGTGTTGCCTTTCCATAATGCGCCCTGGGCGCAAAACTCTACCGTGCAATGGGATGGTCTGCGACTTACTCTCGGCGGTCCTTGCAGCCGTAATCGCGATGAAGGTCCAACGTATTAGCCAAGATAGCTGGCGGAACGGACACCCCCGATGTCCCCTTCATCGTCTTAGATCCATCGCCACGTTGCCAGCTAACCC
The DNA here is from genome assembly GCA_019695095.1 of Candidatus Hydrogenedentota bacterium. NCBI lineage: Bacteria > Pseudomonadati > Candidatus Hydrogenedentota > Candidatus Hydrogenedentota bacterium. The sequence continues at coordinate 84,615 of JAIBAQ010000002.1, read as the reverse complement.
GATACTCGGGATGGGAATGGACCTCTTGAGTGATGCCGGAGGCGCCCGCCCGAAGGCGGGCGCCATACATGTGGTTGGTGCAAGTCACTCTCGCGGTTGCGCCATTCCAGCTTCCGCGCCCCTCGCTCCAAAACCAACCGGATTAAATTGACTGCCGTGCGGGAGTTCGACTAGAAGTCGCTCGCAAGCGAGCCCACTGTCCTGGCCATTGGTCCATTGATCGGGGCTTTGCCGCCTACATCGTACTTCGAGAACGACACGTGCCCATCCATAAACAGGACATTGCCACCGCCGGGAACATGGCTGTAGGCAGACGCCGTGGTGGAGACCCCGTCGCACATAACCCAGATTTCACTTTGCGCCACGGCGGAAGCGGCCGCATTGTTGATATCGCTGATCATAAAGCGCTCAATACCTTCACGCAGGTGATAGAGCGTATCCGATGCACCGTTGCCCAGTCCGGCGCCGACTTCAAGGTCATTGGCCATGCTGGCGGCAAAACCTTCCGCACCGGACGCCACAAGCGCAGTGATCTCGGGGGTTGCGGCAGGAACAAGGGCAGCCACAAATGCATCGCCCTGCAAAGATGTCCCCGTACCAGAGAGCTGGTCGTCGCCATCTGCCTTGTCGAGCATCCACCCAAGATACAGGTAGCTGGCGTCGATGCCGCGCATGCACGCGCTGCCATTCCATGACATATAGCCCGTGCAATTAGCATTGGGTGCGCCAGACAGGGTGCCATCGGGATCTTTCTGCAGATCGATGTACATCGGGGTCGATGCATCAGACGGACAGAACATGACGTTGGGGTCGGTCAAGTATTCCGGATAGATGCTCGGAACGCAGGGACCAAAGCTCAAGTCAAACAGGATTGGCCCCGTTGAAGGATCGACCGCGTAAGAACCGGTTGCATCGAACCATGATCCGACCTGCATGGGCGGGAACTTTTCGCCTTTGGATTCGCCCGAGTACATCTTGTAGACCAGTCCCCACTGCTTGAGGTTGTTTGCGCAACTCGCGCGCCGGGCCGCCTCACGGGCACGGGCCAGTGCCGGCAAGAGAATGGCGGCAAGTATGCCGATGATGGCGATTACGACAAGCAGTTCGATTAGAGTAAAACCCCTCTTCCTCATCGCTATAACTCCTTTGTTATTTCCTGACCGCCCCTATCGCCCGTACGAATAGGAACCGCGCCAAGTACTGCCCCTGACTCAGGCCTTATCACGTCTGCGGCCCATGTTGAGATTCTAGCTGAAGAAGTCGACGGTGTCAAGACAAATTTTCTTTTCGTCTACTTAGAATAAATTATGTATATCGACAAATGACTAATTTGTAAACAAATCCTTCACAATGACAAAAGCGCATGCCTCCATATACTGATAAAAAGAGAAAGACTAATGCTCTATATCAAGCATTATGCCTTGACATAAATATTTCAAAATAAATGCCTTAAACTGAATTGACCCACTCCAATCCGTGTTAAGGCACCTGATACGCCACAATAGAGCCTTGGAATGGAATATACCAGTGCAAAGTGACAACGTGTGCGAATTCTGCTTAGACTGGCTGAGCGACTGCCATGGTCCGTGCGCTGTGATTGCCGCCCAAAGAACTTCGATGCGCGCTGAGTCTCAACGAGTGTTGCCGGTCGGGTCAAACCAGGATGCCATCGCAGCTCAGTCACATAAAATACTTATAAATAGTGACTTACGTTAAATATAGTTGAATTTGAAGAACTTGAGAGTGATTTCTGACCGACTCCTCATCGACCCGTTAAAGAAGAAAGCATCGACTTTCGTCGAATGGAATCTGGTAAGTCAGCTCCTCTAACAACTATACGTAATCTCTATATCGGCAAGCACTAAACGACAATTTGACTATTACAATTGCTAATAGCAATTCAATAATTATCATTTGTTGATTTTTAGCTCAAAGCGTGCAATAATGGAGATGAAGGTACGCGGCACAACGTGGATGTCATGAAAACAGAGACAGCAAACAAGACGAAGCGCGCCACCACCACCGCCGAGATTGCCCGGCTGTGCGGAGTATCTCGCTCAACGGTGTCCGCAGTTCTGAATGGGAAACCCAATGTGCGCGAGCAGACGAGGCGCAAAGTCCTCGAGTGCTTACGCCAGGGCAATTACGCTTCGGGGAACATTGCGCGGGCCTTTGTGGGGCGATTGTCGCGCATGATTGCCGTCCTCGCCTCCAATATGGGCAGTCCGTTCCACATGATGATGTTCCGAGGCATCAATGCGACCTTGGAAGCGCATGGCTATCACATTCTTTTCCGGAGCGTTCGCCCTGAGGACCAAGACGACCCCGAAACCCTCCAGAATTTGTACGCCTACCGCCCGGCGGGTTACATCGTCCTGCGCGGGGCGGAAGGACCCGGCGGGGTGTATGCGCGCCGCATCATTGAGGAAGGGGTTCCCTTGGTAGCGCAAGGCAAACTGGTGGGGACCGAGTCGCACAGCATTCAAGTGGACAATCGGGCCGCGATGAAGCTTTCCGCAGAGTACGTAATCTCCAAGGGGCACCGCCGCTTGGCGTACTTGGCCGGCCCCACGTTCTCTGTAACGGATAAAGAAAGGCAATTGGGGTTTGTTGAAGCGTTGATCGAACATGACATCCCTGTGTCCGAGGCAGTGTTCGCAGACGCCGGAGAAACGGCCGCAGCGGGATACCGCGCCGCACTCAACCTCTTGAAGAACCCCGTCACCAGACCCACTGCACTCGTGTGCTTTAATGACATGGTGGCAATGGGTACGTATCGGGCCGCTCACGAACTCTCCCTCGACATTCCGGGCGACTTGAGCGTGGTCGGATTCGATGGCATCGATTTCGCGGAACTGCTGGGCCCTCCGCTGACGACGGTGGACACGCTCCCTCACGTGATGGGAGAAATGACGGCGAAGTTGCTGGTTAGAGTAATCGAAAATCGGGGTCCAATGGACCTAATTACGGAATGGGTCACTCCTGAATTGCTGGAGCGTGCTTCGGTGCGCGCGATTGTGCCGCCTTTCGATACGCGATCGAAGTAGATGACTCACCACAAGCTTCGAAATTGCGCCGGGAGGCGCGTGACATGAGGGGGTATCGTGATAGCAACGCGTGATTCGAAGAGAGAGGCGATCCGTGCTCTCAACTTCACAATATGGGCCTGTCTTGCGGGTTCGCTGTTGGCGAGTGCCGGCGCAAACGATGCCCACAAGGCAACTCTCTTTCGTGATACGTGGGGCACCCCACACGTTTACGCAGAAACGCTGGCGGAAGCCGCTTACGCGATGGGATATGCCCAGGCCGAGGATCGGCTTGAGGATATCTACAAGAACGTGCGAATCGCGACCGGTACGCTATCCGAAGTGTTTGGCCCTCAATTCGCCGAACGCGACTACATCATGCGCCTTGTGGGCAACGACGAACTGTGCAAGAAGTACTGGACAACCGCCCCATCTTACATAACCGAGCTGGGAGACAACTTCATGCGGGGCGTCGAAGCGTATGTGTCCGAGTACCCCGACAAGAAGCCTCCATTTGCTGTGGAGTTGCACGGTTGGCAATGCGCGGCCATCCAGCGGGCCATGATGTTGAATTGGCCGCTGGAGACGGTCATGCGAGAACTCAGCCGAAAGGATAAGGCGCCCTCATTTGGCTCAAATGCCTTCGCCATCGGACCGTCCCGCTCGGCGGAAGGCTGCCCGATCTTTCTGGCCGACCCGCACCTTACATGGGAAGGGATGGAGCTCTTTTACGAAGGGCGCATGCATGCCGGGAATGTCGATCTGTGCGGCTTCTGGATGGTGGGAACCCCGCTGCCAGCCGTGGGGCATTCGGGACACGTGGCTTGGGCATACTGCGTCGGCGGACCCGACACAGCCGACGTGTACATGGTGAAGCTGAATCCGCAGAACCCGCTTCAATACCAGTACAACGGAGAGTGGCGCGAGTTCGATGTCAAGATGACCTCCATCGCAATAAAGGACAATCCCACTCTGCAGAAGCCCATGGTCTATTCGCTTTACGGCCCGGTGATTGCAGAACCTGACACGGCAAAAGGGATCGCGTACTGCGGAGCATCACCCTACTTCGGCGAGAGCCGGGTCCTTGAGCAACTCCTGCAGATGGTCTCCGCCAAGAATTGCAGCGAGTTCTACCAGGCTTTGTCCATGCTCCAGTTGGTAGAGGTAAACGTGTCCTTCGCTGACACGGAAGGCAACATCCGGTATCTTCGAAACGGCAATACGCCCGTGCGTCCGGAAGGGTATAACTGGTCTGTCCCGGTGCCGGGCGGCACGGAAGCCACACGATGGAAGGGCATTCACAAGATAGACGAGCTCGTACAAATGGAAAACCCGCCTCAAGGTTACTTCGTCAACTGCAATATCAGCCCGGAGAACATGATGAAGGAATCTCCGATGACTCCGGACAAGTACAAGCCGTACCTGTACAACGTGACGTGGGACTATCAGACTCCTCGCGGAGCAAGACTGGTGGAACTGATCGACGCGGATTCTTCCGTAACCAAAGATGAAGCGATGAAGTATGCGCTCGATGTCTACGATATCTCTGCAAAACCCTGGCAGAAGGCGCTACGCGAGGCCTTGGACGCCCATAAAGACCTGCATAAGTCGAACCCGGATTTTGCACGCGCCGTCTCGGTGATTCTCGGTTGGGATGGTTTCTTCACGAGAGACAGCAAGGCCGGACCCTATATGCGCTATTGGCGCTTAAAGTGCGAGCAAAGCCTTCCCATGCCAGACATAGCTCAGGGCAAGCCCCTGAGCACTGAGAATCAGAGTCTCTTGCTCGACAAGCTTGATGACGCTGTGGCTGAAATGAAGAAGGTCTACGGCACATTGGATATCACGTGGGGCGACATCAATCTCATTGGACGCAACGGCAAGTACTTTGCCTGTCCCGGCGCAGAGTTTGGCGGTGGTGGACAGATGGACCGCACGGAGACTGTCATGGATGTGGATTGCCGTGAGGAGCCTAAGGGATCCGGGAAGTTCGTCGGTGTAGGCGGCTCGCACACAATTCTGCTCACGCTCCTTCATCGCGACGGCATCGAGTCATACAGCATTCTGAATTGGGGTCAGAGCGCAGACCCGGCCTCCCCCCATCACGTAGATCAGGCTCAGAAATTGTATGCCGAACGCACATTCAAGCCGACATGGTTCAAGAAAGAGGATCTCCTGAAGAACGTCGAGTCGGAGAAGGAATTGACCTTTTGATCGGAATGAGGTATCCCGGCTGGTGTGTGAACCATGACGAACCGTGAGCGTGTGCTGGCGACGCTTCGCCACGAGCAGCCCGATTTCGTGCCGTACAACGTGGAGTTTACACAGAAGGCGCGCGCGGTGATGGTTGGATACTTCGGCCACTCGGATTTCGAGACGGCGCTGGGCAATTGCCTCACCCTGCTGGACACAAACCCGGCAAATGCATGGACGGAGACGGCGCCGAATGTCTGGCGCGATCCTTTTGGAGTGCTGTGGGACCGGTCTGTCGACAAGGATATCGGTGTTGTATGCAACAGCCTGGTCACTCCGGAGAACGTCCACTCGTTCGAATTGCCCGACCCCAATGACTCAACGCGCTACGAGGGCTTTCCCAAGTCAAAAGAGCAACAAGACGATCGCTTCATCATTGCGAACCTAGGTTTCTCGCTCTTCGAGCGCGCTTGGACCTTGGCAGGCATGGAAAACGTCTTGATGGGAATGGTAGCTCAACCCGAGTTCGTTCACGCATTGCTTGACCGCATACTGGAGTTCAATCTTGCCGTGATCGACCGTGCCTGCAAATACGCTATCGATGCGATGTATTTCGGCGACGACTGGGGGAGTCAACGCGGCCTCTTGATGGGCCGCGATCTCTGGCGGAAATTCATCCTTCCCCGAGCTCGATGCATGTACTCGCATGTAAAGAAGCACGGGAAATTCGTATTCATCCATTCATGTGGAAAGGTGGACGAATTGTTCCCCGACCTGATCGACGCAGGCATCGACGTATTCAATCCGTTTCAACCGGAGGTCATTGACGTCTTCGACGCAAAAGCACGCTACGGCGATCGGCTTTGCTTTCACGGTGGTATAAGCACACAGCAAATCCTGCCCTACGCTACACCCCATGAGGTTCGGACTCACGTCCGACAGCTTCTGGAGCGCGTTGGTGAAAACGGCGGTTTGTTCGCCTCACCAGCGCACGCGGTGCCTGGCGACGCGCGACCCGAAAATGTCGCTGCCATGCTTGACGTCCTGCAGAACCAGTAATCCCAGACTTCCTGCTTCCAAGAACTCCCGCTTCACTGGTAGGATTCGTTCATCATCCGTAACGGCCAGAAGCTTCAGGGGGGCATATGCGTAGTTGTCATGGGATTGCCTGGCTTGTCTTTATTGTCTGCGTCTGTTCATCGTGGGCCGATATATCCATAAGCCGCTTTGAACCGGACAGACCCATCTTCAGGGCGCAACGAGTAGTTGGCGTTAGCCTCGTGGTTGAAAACACAGGAGACACCCCGGTCTCAGCCGAGGTATCACTGGTACTGCAGGAGGGAGTGCATTTAAAGGACGCGCCTTCTGCACAGTCGCTAACGCTGGACGCGCGAAGCAAGCGTGAAGTGACTTGGAGCGTGGAATTCGATGTGCCGGGGACGTTCGCACTTGCGGCAGCGGTCCGAGCGGGCAATGCAGGCGGACCAACGGCAACACTTACGCTGAATGTGCTCCCCCCCGTGGAAGTGCAGAAGCTTCCGTACATCCCCGATCCCGTGCCCGTTAAAACTGAGATTCTGGTCGGTGCGCACAATTGCCCGCTCTGGGAAGCCGACAAGCCCAACATGTGGGCGCAAGTGCTCAAACACCCGGAACGCACACCTGCTCTCGGTTTCTATTCTCAAGAGAATCCGGAGGTTGCCGATTGGGAAACAAAGTGGGCCGTGGAGCACGGAGTGAACTTCTTCATCTACTGCTGGTATCGCGCCAGCCAAGGTGGTCCCATAGAGATGAACTTCAGCAGCGCTATTCATGACGCATTGTTCAAATCGAAGTTCGGCGACATCATGAACTTCACAATCATGTGGGAGAACCAATCACGGGGGCGTGCCGGAGTTTCGGACGAGAAGGACCTCATGGGAAACCTGCTCCCCTTCTGGATCGAGAACTATTTCAAGCGATCCAACTATCTCAAGATTGACAATAAGCCGCTGCTCTTCATCTATCGTCCTGAATTCCTCATCGACGACCTGGGAAGCGAAGAGAATGTTGTGAAAGCGTTCGATTTGATGAGGCAGGCCTGCAAAGACGCAGGATTCGACGGTTTGTACATTCTGGGCGAATACCGGGGTCTTGATGCGGAACACCTGAAGCTGATGAGGCGCATCGGACTCGATTACACGTTTGCCTACGTGTGGTACGTACCGGATAACCCGACCCCTGCAAAAGCAATCGAGGCACAAGTCGATTACATTACAAAGACCCAGCAAATAGGCATCATTCCACAAGTCGTCACGGTGTCTCAGGCATGGAGCGGCTGGCACGACGAAGGCACAATTTGGAAGATTCCTCCCGATGATTTCAAGACGCTACTCGGGAAGGCCAAAGACATCATTGCGACGTTTCCCGCAACGGAGCTGGGCAGCAAGATGCTGCTGTTGGACAACTGGAACGAATGGAGCGAAGGCCATTACCTGGCGCCGTATCGCGAATATGGCTTCGGCTATCTCGATGCCGTACGGGAAGTATTCGCGACGATGCCGCCGCCGCATGTGGACCTTCTTCCCGAAGACATCGGCATGGGTCCCTACGACACCGCCTACAAGGAGCATGTAGCACGCGAGCAAGCGCTTAAGGGCCAACTCGCAAAACACGTAATCAAGGGTGACACTCAGGAGCCGGGCCTGATCGGATGGTGGGCATTCGACGAAGATCTGGAGTCGCCGATCGCCATGGACTACTCGGGACACTGTCTGGGCGGAAAATTACAGAATGCGCGCCGCACGCAGGGAATCGACGGCAACGCCTTGGTTTGCGAGGGCGGAAGTGTTGAAGTTCCCAACGACCCACGCCTCTCGCCCAAGACTGCGTTGACTGTGGAATGCTGGGTGAAAACCGACGTCGCGGGCCAGCAAAACACGTGGTGCGTGAATCGAGTGTTTGGCGGTGGGACTTCGACCGGATATCGTTTGGGCGTTTTGGACGGAAAGCCGTGCTTCGAGGTGCCACTTACGGACTGGAGCCATCATTTGACCGCAAAAGAGCCGTTGCCGACGGGTCGCTGGGTACACTTGGCTGGTACGTTTGACGGCCAGATGTTGCGCATCTACGTCGATGGTGAGGAGGAAGGCGTGATGGAGCGGCCCGGACCAGTTCATCCAAACGCGTTCCCTCTAGTTCTTGGCAACTTCGCGGTGGGGCACCAGTCCCATTTTGAGGGTCTTCTTGACGAAGTCAGACTCTATGATCGCGCGCTAAGCCAGGATGAAGTCAGAACCCATTTCCTTCAGTTCAAGAAGTGAATCGATTAGGTTCCCTAATGGCTCTGGAAAAAAATGATGGCATGACGGCGAACTACGGGCGATGCCGCCGTCATGCCTGAGTCAGGGGGGGGACACCCTATTTAGTGCTTTTGGCGCTTTCGCGCTGCTTTATGTACGCAATCAACTGTTCGGGCTCGTCAGTTTGAATTCCGTCGGTGCCCCAGTCCAAGGCAGGCCCCCAGCACTGGGGGCCATCGTCGTCAACGATCACTAACGCACCCGCCGCGTGGCACTTCTCTGCAAACTCCTTCGAGTAGAAGTCCCAAGAAGACGCCACAAGTCGCGGCTTATCCTGCTCGAGCAATTTAGGAAGGTTCTTCATCTCATAGGGGTCGGGCATGGGGATACACTCGGGACAGAGCTTGACTACCTCTTTCAACTTACTCGGCCCCGCATACCAAATCACACTGCGTTCCATGCCTCGGGCCTTGATCTCTTTGATGAGGGGCGCAACCTCGGCCGCCTTGAGATCGAGATAGATGCCGATTTTTCCTTTGCATAGGTCAAGGATCTCTTCAAACGTGGGTATCTTCGTGTCCTTCCATTCGGGACCGACACGGCTCCCGATGTCCAGCGCGCGAAGCTCCTCCAAGGTCATATCCGAGACATTGCCCTTCACGGCACCCTGGGTGTAATCGTCCACCTTGCCGTTGTGAACACTGACAAACTTACCGTCTTTGGTGGTGCGTACGTCGATCTCCACGAAGTCAGCGCCAAGATCGATGGCCTTCTGGTACGCGGGAAGGGTGTTTTCAGGAATCCCCTGATGGGCTCCACGGTGGGCAACGACATACACATGCCCATTCTTTGGCGGAGGAAGCACCGACTCGGGTGCCGCGGCGGCCACCGAGGAAAGCATGGTCAAGACTGCCAGCAGCATCGACAAGGGCAATGCCCAGGCTACGTTCTTCCGGTTCATACCGGTTTTTCCTTTCTTGAGTAGAGCAGGACAACTTGCGCGTTTTATGATTGTTTTTGCTCGTTTCTGCGCACTATGATAATACCCGAATCGAGCCACGTCAAGCCCAAAGAAAGAGAGGAACAAATCTCCGTGGGCAAGAGTAGTCGCGCAGCGAATGTACGTCACGGCCAAATCGTCGGACACCTCAACGGTAAAGGCGAGGTCACGGCTCAAGAGCTTGCCGAGAAGTTTTCGGTGAGTCTCGCTTCCATCCGTCGCGACCTTCAGCAACTCGAACAAGTGGGCAGCATCACGCGCACGCACGGGGGCGCCATCCTATCGAAGCCCGGTATCGTCGAGTTTGCCTTCCAGGAACGTGGCAACACCAATGCCCCTGAGAAGCGCGCAATTGCCCGCGCGGTGGCGGCAATGATTGAACCGGGCTCGTCGGTGGCCCTCGATAGCGGAACAACAACGCTGGAAGTGGCAAAAGCCATCGCGGGAATTCCAGGCCTTACCGTCCTCACGAGTTCGTTGGCTATTGCGTCGGTTCTCTACGCACACGACGAGCTGGAAACGGTGCTGCTGGGTGGCACGGCGCGCAGGGGCAGCCCGGACTTGACGGGGTGGCTCACCGCGGAGAACTTGACTCGTTTTCACGTAGACTACGCTATTGTAGGCGCTGACGGCGTCACGCCGGATGGCGTCTTCACGATTGCCCTGGATCTTGCCAGCGTGTGCGAAGGTGTCATGCAGGCAGGCACGCAGCGAATACTCGTCGTAGACCACAGCAAAATTGGCCGTCGGTCTTTCTGCCGCTATGCGGCTGTGAAACAATTCGACCGCATCATTACAGACACTGGCGTTCGCGCAAGCGAACGAAAATGGCTCAAGAAATTGGCCAACGACGTGCTCTACGTCAAAGCATAGCAACCCCCAGCAAGCGAGGATAAGCAATGGCTACCCCTATCAAGTTCGATCTCGAAATCAAGTTCGGCAGCGAGTATGGCCCCGAAGAAGAACAGGCCATGCTTGATGTGTTGCGGAAGAACGCGCCCACCAGCGGCGACGAATGCATCGCGTTCGAGAAGGAGTTCGCCGAGTACTGCGGCACAAGTCACGCTCGAGCCGTGTCAAATGGCACGGCAGCGCTCTTCCTTTCGCTGATTGGGATTGGAATCAAACCGGGAGAACGCGTCCTTACAACGCCGCTGACATGGATTGCGACCGCCGCCGTAGGCGCGACGCTTGGCGCGGAAGTGGATTTTGTCGATATCGATCCTGTCACCTACAACATGGATCCCACGAAACTCAAAGAGAAGCTCACGTCAAATACACGCGCCGTGCTGCCGGTTCATCTCTACGGTCAATCCTGCGATATGGACGCAATCCTGGAGCTTTCGCGCCAGCACGGCTTCGCGATTGTTGAAGACGCGTGCCATGCGGTGGGCGCGGAGTACAAAGGCCGCAAGACCGGGAGCATGGGAGCGACGGGCTGCTTCAGCTTTCATGAGCAGAAGAACTTGTCTACGCTGGGTGAAGGCGGAATGATCACCACCAACGACCCAGAGGTTTTTGAGCGCATCGCGTTGTACCGCTCGCATTGCACGCGCGTCTACGGGAAAAGCACCAAGTATTGTTCACTGGACGAGACCAAATTCCCAATGGGCAAGCGGTTCTGGTTCCAGGATTTCGACGACACCGGTTACAACTTCCGCATGACGGATATGCAGGCCGCCGTGGGACGTGTTCAACTGCGCAAACTTGATGACCTAAACGCACGCCGCGCGAAAAATGCAGCCTATCTCAGTGAGGGATTGAAGGACGTCAAAGGGATCAAACTGCCGACGGTTTCACCGGGATGCAAGCATGTGTTTCACCTTTTCCCGGTTGAAATCGACGCAGGGACCTACGGCATCAACAAGGAAGACTTCGTTTATCGTATGCTGCAGGAACGCGGCGTCAAGGTCGGGACTCATTACATTCCGCTACACCTGTCGACGGCATTCCAGAAGCGCGGGTTCAGCCGCGGACAATTTCCCGTGGCCGAAGCCGTCATGGACCGCCTCGTGACGCTGCCCATCAATCCGCGTCAGACACGCGCAGCTTTGGACTACCTGATCGAAAGCATACGGACCCTGCAATCTGTCTAGAACTACCGGACATTTGAACTTCCGAAGTCCGGTCGAAGCGGTTGAAGCGGTGTCGCTCGAGTGCTAGGCTGCTGTGAGGTGGTAACGGGTAAACACGGTGAGGCGAAAGCCGACAGGAAGGACTACAGGACATGCTGAGTCGCAGGGGGTTCCTCAAAGTTGCCGCAGCGTCGGCTCCAATGATCATTTCAGCAAGGGCACTGGGCCTTGAGGGCCCTTCAGCAAACGAGACCATCAACATTGGGCTTATCGGCCTGGGAGGTCGTTGCCGCGATATCGCCGCGACGTGTTTGAAGATCCCGCAGATGCGCATCGCCGCCGTTTGCGACTGCTACAAGCCACGAGTCGATTCGGCCGTCGAAAACCTAAGCAAAGAAACGAAAGCCACAGGCTATACCGATTTTCGCAAGATGATCGAGAAAGAAAAGCTTGATGGCGTCATGGTGGAAACCACGACGCACGCCAGGGCATGGGTTGCATGTCACGCGATGGCAATGGGCATGGACGTCTACATCGAAAAACCGATGTGCTTGACCATCGCCGAAGGCCGCGAGATGGTGAAAGTCGCTCGCAAACACAAGCGCGTGACTCAAGTGGGGACACAGCAGCGCTCAATGCCTCTCAACAATTGGGCGAGCGATCTGGTTAAGAACGGAGCGCTCGGCAAGTCGATTGTCGTCAAAGCGCCAAACTTCATGAGCCCGTTGCGTTGGGAAGACAAGCCCGGCGAAGAAATGCCCGCCGGGGGCGATGATAAATGGTGGGACATCTGGACCAACCAAGCAGTCATGCGCCCGTACCATTCGTCGCTGCATCACGATTGGGCGCGCTGGTGGGACTACGATGGCGGCGGTCTTTGCTTTGGCGTAACGGGTTGGGGCGCTCACAGCTATGACCAAATCCAACGCGGCTTGGGCACGGACGAAACTGGACCCATCGAAGTGCGTCTGGAAGAGCCCGTCACCGACAAACCCTGCGGCTTGTACGAACGTGCAACTTCGGAAGAAGAAACGGGCGTCGGCTATTACAACATGGCCAAGGGACTGGTGGGACCACGCGCGCGAATCACCATGAAATACGCCAACGGGGCCGTACTGGATCTCTGCCTGGACTCGGATTTCGGGCCAGGACTCGGCGCAATATTCACGGGCGAAAATGGAAGTATCGACATTAATCGCGACAAGATCCTCGCAGCGCCAGCCGACCTGGTCAATTCGCCCGACAGGCCGGCTCCCCTCCAGGTGCTGGAGACCCAGCCCCACATCGAGAATTGGCTCGAATGCATCAAGACACGTCAGAAGTGCAATGCGGACATTGAAATCGGGCACCGCAGCTCAACGGTATGCTATCTCGTGAACATCGCACGGGAAGTAGGCCGGGTAGGCGAGACTCTCAATTGGAATCCCGACAAGGAGAAGTTCACGAACTGCGACGAGGGCAATAAGCTGTTGTCGCGTCCACGGCGCAAAGGTTACAAGCTCCCAAGCTAACTCCGAGCATGAAATGAGGGAAGAATCGTGAAGAGAGTTTTGGCGTTTTCTTTATTTTTCTTTGCCGTGCTTCCTTGGGCTCATGCGGCCGACGAAGACGGTTTTGTGTCCATGTTCAATGGAAAGGACCTGACGGGGTGGGAGGGCAAGCCCGGCGGATGGTGGGTCGAGGACGGAGCCATCACGTCAGAGAGCACGCAGGATAAGCCTTGCGTTAAACATCACTATCTTGTTTGGAAGGACGCCGAACCCGCCGATTTCGTCATGCGGTTCAAGTACCGGATCATCGGCGAAGGAGGCAATTCAGGCCTGCAATTCCGCAGCGAGCGACGTCCCGATTACGACACGTGGGGATACCAAGCGGACATCGAGAATGGCCCGCAGTGGACAGGATGCCTGTTCCAGCACGATCGCCTGGGCGTGGTAATGCGTGGTTTCAAATCCGTTATTGCCGAGGATGGAACCAAAAAGGAAGAACAATTCGCTTCACCCAAAGAGTTGCAGAAAGTCGTAAAGCAGAACGACTGGAATGACTATGAGGTCAGTGCAATCGGCAGCAAGATCGAACTGCGCATCAACGGTCAGCTCATGTGCGAAGTCGATGACCGCGACGCCAAGTGGTCCTGCCACAAAGGCATCATCGCCGTGCAGATGCACCCCGGCCCGCCGATGAAGATTCAGTTCAAAGACCTGCGCATCAAAGTGTTGAAGAAGGAATAGACTTCCCGATACCTGCGCTAAGACTGGGTAAATTGCGATAACCGAATGGGACCGCGAATTCCCCCACCGCGCGACTCCTTCTCGAACTCCAAAGCGCGTACATGATAGGGGCTGGGCCAACCCGGCCCCTTTTTCGTTGCCCAGAGTTGCGCAACCCGTTCAGAGGTCAGTTCATTCGCCAGCGTGTTTGCGACACGTATGGTAATTGTATGCTCGCCCGGTTCGCATGCGGGCAGTGTCACGCGCCACGGCGGCCATAGCAAGTATCCGGCAGCCTTGCCATCCACAAAAACCGTTGCAGCATACTCAATCGCGCCGGTTTCCAGAAGGATAGGACTGCTCGACCATTCTGCTGGGACATTGAATACAAATTCGTAGTCTACCTCTCCGGAGAAATCTTCGGATAACCAGGGTTTCCACATTGCCGAATTCGCGAACGGCACGGCGGCAAGGCTTCGCTTCACGTATTCGAAGTTGTGCTCTCCCACGACAGTCTGCTTGCTCGCGACTGCGCGAATGGACGAATCATCAATAGTGATGGTCTGCTGCGCTGAACGTTGGGGACCAGCACCTTCAAGCGAATCTTCCGCCAGCAGAAAAGCCTTCGTATCGCCGGGTTCCATCTGAAGCGAAATCGTTCCGCCCGATACCGGAATTCGCTCAGTCGTGCCACGCTCCAAGTTCAATTCCGTCGCGTGGGCCGAACCCACCGTGCATTGTCCTTCATAGGCAGACGTGCCTTCGTTGAAGAGAACGAGAATCCGGCCATTCTCGGTTTCGCGCTCGGCAACTCTCAGTCCACGCGCTGCAGGTGTCATCGCAACTGCGGACGTTACGCGTCCCGCAATTTCGCCAACCGTTCCGACAACTAACGATGTAACGTCCTCGCCACCGTCTCCGCGGATTCCTGGCGCATGATTCACGCACAGAACGTTGCCACCGGCTTGCGAAAGCTGCACAAGCCGCGCAAGTGACTCGGGAGCCATCCAACGCACGTCACCGCACACAATTGTGTTGTAGCGCATTGCCCCGGCAACTAGTACCCCGTCCGTCACCTGCGCCTTCCCAAGCATGTCGTCATCAATTAGATCATAGGGACACTGCCGCGCAAGAAGTTCGGCACCCAGCGTTTCATACGTTTCCGCGGCGGCCTTCGCGTCAAGGCCATACGCCCACAGATCGCGCACGGGGTAGTACAAGGACGTTCGTACCGCCGGACGTCCAACGGATAGCGCATACCCCAAGCGCGCGACATAGGCATGGAACCCCGGAAGGTGATCCCATAGCGGATTCATTGAACCAAAGTGAGGACGCTCACCGGTCATGTGGTGGTCTTCCGTACTCAGCGGATAACAGCCCATCACAAGAAGATTCACACCCCGCAGATACTGATAGTCGATGAGCCATTTCATCTGCGCGGGAGTAAGCCCATTGCCGTACACGCAGAAAGACTCCGTGAAAGCGAACCGTGTCCCGTTCTGATGCGCCGCGCTTGCAGCCGCCACCGGGAAGTTGGACTGATTCTCGCGCCCAGGAAAGACTTGCCGCCAGATGAGGTCAACACCCGGCACGTCCATCGTCCGTAACGGACGCAACAAATGACCAAAGCTGTGCTTCACGACGCCAAATGTCTCGTCTTCTCCTCCCAAATGCCCTGCGGAGGCCAAGTCATGAGCGCGGCACCATTCCTGGAGTCTCCCAAAGTAGGCATCCTTAAACTGCATTGAAAGCGCGTCGTAGAGTGCGACACGCGCCTGCATCACCTCTACCGGCATATCTGGCGCGGGTGATGTGAACAAATTCGGCAAATCCTCAAGAAGGGAACGTCCACCGCGTCCTGCATACAACGTGTCGAGCCCTTCAACCCAGGGGATCGAATCGGGCGGGCGCGGCATTCCAGCACCTGGTTCGTCCGTAAACGTGAACGGAATCGTCGTGCCGAAGTACTCGGACACGACCCGTGCGTAGGCCTCGTGCGTGATTTCGAGGAAGCGTTGCGTTGCGCTCGGATTGAGCAAGTCTACGCCGCCTCCCGGAACAACGCGATAAACATAGGCGACATCCTCAGAACTGGATGGCGACCAAGTCGCCCCTGGCTGAACAACGCGCGCCTCCGGCTGTTCCACGACGAGGCAGAGGGCGTCGGCGGGAACCGTATAAGGTGCAGAAGCATCTACGCGTTCGCGCGTCACCGAGCGGCGAGTCAGCTCGGGATGACCCTCAACGACCTTCCCAAGCGCCTGCCCGGATGGCCACCCGCCCTCGTCGTAAAGCCACCACGCCATCTTCAGTTTTGCCGCTTCCTGCGCCATCTCGCGGACACGCGCTAGATACGCATCGGTGAGATAGTCGGGGTCCAGACTGTTGTTTGTTGAATCAGGACGGAATCCGTGCGGCATCGGCAAGACGCACACGCTGCGCGCGTCGTGTGAGGCCATGTCGTGAAGCTGCTCGCGAAGCCGTTCTGGCTCAAGGGGAGCGTTCCATAGCCAGAAATACGCGGGCCACAAGATTGCCTCCGGCTGTTCAAATCCAGCGCGGGAGAATTTGGCCGTCAATTGTACCGATGATGGCGCTTCCCCGGGAGTCTGTGCAGACACAAACACCCACGCAACAACCAACGATGCCATACTCATCCCCTACCCCGTCCTTTCCTTGAATACATACGATTGGAGGAGAACCCGTGCCGTGCAGGCCCATGCTGAAGGTTTCGTCCGCGGCGTTCAAGCCGCGCCTGTTTTGCCCCCGCACCCGCGCGACAGGTAGAGTGGACTCTGTTACGAATATCCAATTAGGAGTCATACTCATGCGGCGATTACTAGTCCTTGGCGTTGCACTCGCGTGTACGGCCGCCGCTCACGGCCAGGCAGAAGCCCGCGGCATGGTGTACAACGATCTAAACAGCAATTCCATCCTCGACAACGGCGAACCGGGTGTGCCGGACGTGTGCGTCTCTAACGGACGCGATTTGGTCGTCACAGATGAATCGGGCAAGTGGTCTCTTCCTTCAGACGACGACTGCACGCTCTTCGTCATCAAACCTGCTGGATGGGGCGTCCAAGTTAACTCAGACCAAATACCCCAGTATTTCTATCACCACAAACCGAAAGGCTCACCAGTCAAGCAGGTGGCGGGCGTCCCCCCAACAGGACCGTTACCCCCATCCATCAACTTCGCTGTCTTCAAACAAGACGAACCCGCAATGTTCGACGTGCTGTTGTTTGGCGACCCTCAGGCGCGCGGCACAAAGGAAGTCGACTTTGTGACCCACGACGTGGTCGAAGAGTGTGCCGGGACATCTGCGGCTTTTGGTATTTCGCTTGGCGACATCGTCGCTGACGACCCGGGCCTGTTCACGACAATTAATCAGAGCATCGGACAAATCGGGATTCCGTGGTACAACACCTTCGGCAATCACGACTACAATCGCGACGCGACAGCCAACGAATATGCAGACGACACATATGAGCTCGTTTATGGTCCGAGCACGTACGCCTTCGAATACGGCGAGGTTTCTTTCATCAACCTGAATGACGTCTTTTTCAAACCCGATGGCAAATCGGTCTGCCGGTTCACGGACGATCAGCTATCGTTTGTGAAGGCCTACCTAGAAAGAGTCTCCAACGATCGATTGGTCGTGCTCCTCATGCACATCCCCTTCTTGCGCTGTGAAAACAGGGACGACTTCTTTTCGCTCTTTTCGGGGCGACCCAAGGTCCTTGCCATCGCGGCCCACACGCACACCCAGTTTCATCGATTTGTGGACAAAGCCGGTGGATGGCCGGGTGCAAACCCGTTGCACCTCTTCGTCAACGCAACGGTCTGCGGTTCCTGGTGGTGCGGCGCCTTCGACGAACGCGGCATTCCGCATGCCACAATGAATGACGGAGCCCCCAACGGCTATTCGGTACTTACCTTCAACGGGGCCGAGTACAGCATTCGCTTCAAGGCGTCGCGTCGTCCCGCCGATTATCAGATGAACATCTACTTGCCGTCTGAAATCCAAGCGGCCGATGTGCCCAATACAGATG
Source organism: Candidatus Hydrogenedentota bacterium (assembly GCA_019695095.1). Classification (NCBI taxonomy): domain Bacteria; kingdom Pseudomonadati; phylum Candidatus Hydrogenedentota; species Candidatus Hydrogenedentota bacterium. The sequence goes on along the minus strand of JAIBAQ010000002.1, from coordinate 66,778 downwards.
TCCTGGTAAACGTGTTTGCCGGCTCCAGCCGCTCCCGCGTGGACATGCGAATCGACCGCGGAGAATGGATACCGCTTGAACAATCGCCCACGGAAGACCCCGACTGTAAGCGCATGTCCGAATTGGGACCGTACCTGGATCAAGAAGTGCTCGGCAAAAAGCTAGATACCGTGCTTGGCTGGAAGATGGACCCGCCATCAGTCACCGACCACATGTGGAAAGGCAAGCTGGCAGGCACACTTGCACCCGGAACACACACGGTTCACGTCCGCACAACCGACATGTTCGGCCAGGAATTTATCGACCGGCGAATAATCCGCGTGAAATAGCCTCCATCCGTCTCATCGTTGATGCTGTTGAGAAGAGAGTTCAACCCATTGAGGAAGGTCTGATGAATATAGTGCGATTGGTTCGGTTGACTTGTTGCCTGAGCGCGCTGTGCGCCACGGCACTACTCGCCTCCGGCGAAGCTCACGCAGTGGACTCGGGTCCAGTCCCAATTAACCGTCTTGCAATCGTGCTTGAACCCGACGCAACACCCTTGGAAACCCAAGATGCGGATGTGCTCAAAACTCGTCTGCTTTCGGTCAGCAATATAACCATCGACATCGCGAAAGAACCCGTCTCGGGTGCAGATTTGCAGATCTTTCTCGGCAAATCTCGTCCGCAAGGACGGCTTCACGACCTGTGCACAACACACGCAGTCACTCTGCCGGGGCGAGGAAGCACACTGTTTCCGGAGGGATTCGCCGTCAGAACCATTCAAGAGAGTGGCCGCCATGCGATTGTGGCGGTAGGCGTCGATGATCGTGCCGTCTTGTACGCGGTGGGCGAGATCGTTCGACGTTTCCACTACGAAGCCGATCACGTGACTCTGCCCAGTCTCAACGTCAGCACCGCACCTGCATATCGCTTCCGCGGTTTCTCGCCCAATCAAGGTGGAGCCATGCTGCGCGTCGCCAAAGCGCGCGTCTGGACCGATGACGAATTCCATGCCGTTGGACTCGAATATGCCATGGCCGGAGCGAACCTGTTTTATTCTCCGAATGAGGACTGCCCCTATTACCGGTTTCTCAAATCATTCGGTTTCATGACGGAGACGGGCGTACGACCAAACCAATTGCGCTCTGAGTTCCCGCCGGAATGGAAAGCGGGTGGACGCGAAATGTGGGAGGGCAAGGACTGGGTATGCCCATCCGTTCCCGAAGCGCACGATGCGCTCATGAAGCAGTGGGAAACGGATTTCGCGGGGCGTGCCGATCACGACGTGCTGCGCTTCTTCGCGGGCGATCCCGGTGGCTGCACCTGCGAACGATGCACGCCGTGGGGCAATACGTTTATGCATCTGTGCGAAGAGCTGGCCACGAAGTGGAAGGCGCTGCATCCGAACAGCATTGTCATGGTTGCCAACCAAGGCCTCGACAATGCCGGCGACCGCGCCATTTTCTCGTTTCTCAGAGAAACGCCTCGCACGTGGTGCTACGGAATCGCATACGGTCCCGGAAGCAATGCGATGTCGCCCTATTTTCGCGACAAGGAAATGCGAGACGACTTGTTCGAATATCCGGGGCAGGGTCCCGTAAACCGCTACCTTTCCGAGATTCTGAACCAACTCCCCGGCGATCAACGGATCGTCCATTACTCGGATATCACGCACTGGATACGTTCACAGTACGAGGTCGAAAATCCCGAACCCAATATCGTGAAGGCGTATGGGCGGCGTACGTTCCATGCCCGGCCAGTTGCCATGTATCGCATCTTCCAATCGATCATGCCGTTCTCCGAAGGAGACATCATATACTCGGAAGGGAATCATGATGAATTTCACCAGTACATGTGGGCGCGGCTGTTGTGGAATCCGAACCGCTCGCTCGACGACGTGATGAACGAGTATTGCGTGCTGTACTTCGGTGAGGACGCCGCGCCGCTCATGGTTCAAGCGCTTCTGCAACTGGAGAAAAATCTCGAAGCTCCGCTTGCGGAAAATCAGGGCATCAAGACTTACCTGGATCTCGTAACGGAAGCAGGCGAGAAGATTCCCGCATGGCGCATGGAGCGCGATTACCGTTGGCGCCTCCACATGCAGAAGGCACTCCTGGACCAATATCTGCAGTACAAATTGCGCATCGAACTCGACAAGGAACAGCGTGCACGGGAAACACTTGAGACTTCGCTCACGTCCGGCAAGATCGGCAAGGCCATTGAGCAGGCGCTTCAAGTCCTGTCGGAGGCCGCTGAGACTCCCGAAATGAAAGCCTTGCGCGAGCAGGCAGGCAAGCTAGGAAACGAGACAGAGAGACTTCATGGCGACCGGAATTCCGGCTACTTCAAGCTCGATATCCCGCTGCGCGATATTCCCGGGATTAAGGCAATCCTTGAACAGGCCAAATCAGAGAAATCGAAGAAGAAGCGCATAGAATTAGTCCAAGCCGCGATTGCCAGATCGAACGAGCCGACTCGCCCGGGCAACGTGTATTGGTAGTTCGAGGACTCCAAGGCACTTTCACCCGCCCCCTCTCTCGGGGTATGCTGTCGCGGGGGTAATGCAACCATGTCAATTCGCCTCGGAACCGTCGATAGCATCATTGTCATAATCTACCTTGTCGTTGTGGTCGCGCTCGGCACCATGGTGAAACGGCGTGCGGCGCGCAACATTGGCAGCTATTTCCTTGGCGAACGCCAACTGCCGTGGTGGGCGCTGGCCATGTCGGGCAGTTCCTCTTATTTCGACATTACCGGCACGATGTGGATCGTCAGCCTGTTTGTCGTTATGGGACTCAAGGGGTTCTGGGTCCAGTGGATCTGGGGCTTCATCATTCCCGTCTTCTACATGGCCTATATGGGCAAGTGGATTCGCCGCTCTGGCGTCATGACCGGCGCGGAATGGATGGAAACGCGCTTCGGATCGGGCAAAGCGGGCGAAGTTGCCCGCGCATCCTACACGCTCTACGCCGTACTTACGATCACCGCGTTTCTCGCGTACGGCGCAACAGGCATGGGCAAGTTCGGGGCGGTTTTCCTGGGACTTAACGAACACGCATGCGCGGCACTTATTCTTGGAATCACGGGTATCTATGTCGTCATGGGCGGATTTCACGGGGTCGTCATCGTGGAGATATTCCAGACGATCGTACTCACGTGCGGCGCGCTGCTCATCGCCTGGCTCGGCTTCACCCATGTCTCGCCGGAAATGCTGCAGGCCAAGGTCAGCGCGGATTGGGGCAGCATCATTCCGCGATGGAGTTTCGACTCATTGAACGGCACCGAATACCAGTTGTTCGGCGCACTCCTCATGATATGGGTCGTAAAGGGACTCCTTTTATCGCTTTCGGGCCCCGAGCAACTTTACGACTTCCAGAGATTCCTCGCGGCAAAGAATCCGCGCGAAGCGGCAAAACTCGGTGCATTGTGGGGCGCTATTCACACCGTACGCTGGCCGATGGCCATGGCACTCGCCGCGATGGGCATCGTGGGTCTCGCCGAGCAAGGCGATCCCGAGAAAGTCCTTCCGACAGTCATTCAGAACATGCTGCCGGTAGGTGTGCGTGGCGTGGTGCTTGCGGCACTACTCTCAGGATTCCTCGCGACGTTTAACTCGACCGTCAACGGCGGCGCGAGCTACATCGTAAAGGACATTTATCACAAGTACCTCAATCCCGCCGCCTCCCAGCGCCAGTTGATTGTCGCGAGCTATGTCTCCTCGGCATTACTCATTGTGTTGGGCGTGTGCGTTGGGTTCGCGGCCAGTTCCATCAACCAAATGTTTACGTGGATCATGGGGACATTGGGCGCCGGGGTCCTGTTGCCGAATGTGTTGCGGTGGTATTGGTGGCGCATGAACGGCTGGGGCTACGCCGTCGGCACACTTTCGGGAATGGTGCTATCCCTCATACAGGCCTTAACGCCCGCTGCTTCCGCCCTCCCGCTCTACATGACGTTTCCCGCAATTGCGCTGACAGTCCTCGTAATTGCAGTGGTCACAACACTCTTAACACAACCCACCGATCGCGAAACGCTAGTCCGCTTCTACCGAGACGTTCGCCCCTGGGGTTTCTGGGGACCAATCGCTCACGAGGCAGACACGACCTCAGTGTCCACGCTCAAATGGGATCTCACAACCGTCGTTGTCGGCATACCCTGGCTCATCGCTATGTACTTTTGCCCCGTTTACATCGTCCTGCATCGCTTTGCGGAAGCATTAGCCGCGGGACTTCTTGTAGCGGCACTCACCGTCGTCCTGTATTTCGTCTGGTATCGAAACCTCAAGCATGAATAACGCCAACTCTCGACTGGTCATGAGGAATCGCACATGAATTCGCGCGAACGAGTACTGGCATCGTTGAATCACCGCGAACCGGATCGGGTCGCTGTCGATCTTTCTGGGCACCGCTCAAGCGGTATTGCGGCTATTGCCTATGCGCGACTGCGCGATCACCTTGGTCTGCCGAAACGGCCGATACGTGTCTATGACCCGGTGCAGCAACTCGCCATCGTCGATGATGACGTGCTGACCCGATTCGGCATTGACACCATTGAGTTGGGCCGCGCATTTGCCCTGGATGACAAGGACTGGGCCGACTGGACATTGCCGGACGGCACACCGTGTCAGATGCCCGCGTGGGCCTTGCCGGAGCGCGACGGAGCCCGTTGGGTGATTCGCTCAACGAGCGGACGCGTGATTGCCCAGATGCCCGACGGCGCGTTGTACTTTGAACAGACACACTATCCTTACCTTGAGCACGAAGACATCGACAATATTCCTGGCGCAATGAGCGAGTGCATGTGGTGCGCTGTGGCGTCACCCCCGGGACCTCTCACGGCGGGTCCGGATGGGCTGCAACGGCTGGCTGAAGGAGCGAAGCGCCTCCGGGCATCGACGGACAAAGCGATCATTGGGTTATTCGGCGGAAACACGCTGGAGATGGGTCAGTTCTTCTGGCGAAACGATGGTTTCCTCATGATGCTGGCGGAAGATCCGGACAAAGTCCACGCTTTTCTGGATCGATTACTTGAGATTCATCTGGCAAATCTGGAGCGATTCCTGGGTGCAGTCGGTCCGTATATCGACGTCATTTTGTTTGGAGACGATCTGGGGTCGCAGGGCGGTCCGCAGATCTCGCCGGATATGTATCGCGAGTACTTCAAGCCGTGCCACAAAGCCATGTGGGGCCGCGCGAAGCAGCTTGCGGACGTGAAGGTGATGCTGCACTGCTGCGGCGGCGTGCGCGAATTGTTACCCGACCTCATCGATGCAGGTCTTGACGCCATCAATCCCGTTCAAATCTCGTGCGCAGGCATGAGCGCCGTTACAATCAAACGCGATTTTGGCAACGACATCACCTTTTGGGGCGGCGGCTGCGACACTCAACGCGTGCTGCCGAATGGGACACCGGACGAAGTGCGTCAACACGTAATTGAGCAAGTCCGCGCCTTGCGTCCGAACGGTGGGTTCGTATTCCAACAGGTACACAACATACTCGCCAATGTCCCTCCGGACAATATCGTTGCCATGTTCGACGCCATTCATACACGATGAGGCGACTATCGCGCCATTCAACCTAGTCCGCAATTTGCACCGGCGCGATTGAGCGCCGACGCAAATTGCTAACGTGCAAGACCTTGAGGTTATACCATGAGGATTTCTCGCGAACACACTCTGTTCTCGGAGAAACGCTATGTCTTTCGCCGCAAGCTCGCAAACACACTGGTTACGATAGGGGCTCAAGTGTGTTCGTGAGAAATCCGGACTAGAGGCCAGCAACGTTGCAAATCGCGGGCGATTTAACGTAAACAGTTGGCCAAGGGGAGTATTCTCTGTGCCAATCGTTCAATTAACACTTGCGGCAATCTCTGTCTTTGCCGCCTCCGACAGGACTGACATAATGGACATCAGCCGTAGTGCCGACTTCTGCATCATCGCGCTCGGGAAGAGCGAGCTTGCTCGCTTCAAAGCACCTTCAATTGCTGAAACCGCGCAACCTTCCGTAGAAATCACCGACGCCGGTGACGGATGGAAGCGCGTGCGGATCGCGTGGAATCTGAACGAGTCCGTACAACAGGATGAAGTCGCGGTTCCTTTTGACCTTGCTTTCAAACCCGATTTCTGGTGGGCCCCGCATCTGGCCCCGGAAGACGGGAATTGCATTGCCCAGCATGTGTTTCGCTCGCCTGCCCTGATAGCGTCTCAAGGCGCAGCAACACTTGTCATCGTGCCCGATCTGGAATTGTGCGGTGCTATAGAGTCGGCTCCTTGGTTTATGGATGTGGATGCGCCAAAAGCCAGACTTACACTGGGCATGTCTCTCACGGAACTGACAACGCATGTTCTCTACAAGAAAAAGGCAGGGATGACGCTGCCCTCTGGCAAACTCGAATTCGGCTTCTTGGCGCTGGCATACATGGACGATGATGTGCCTCGAAATCCATTTGGCCGCGTCTCCCGCATGCTATGGGATAGATATGGGTCTCCGCTCCTGGCCAAAGGAGAGCCGAGCACGGTTCCGATGGATCGCTTCGTAGAGCACACCTATAAGTGGGCATTCGACACGTGGCGCAATCCTGTGTGGCAGGAATTTGAAATCGACGGAAGGAAGGTTGGGTCACCGTGCTTTATCGTGAATGTCACGCAATCGCCCAACTTCAAAGGCGAACCTTCGTGGCGCGAAAATCTCTCCATTTGGAATCAAGCCTGGTTCGCTTCGTTGCGAGCGGCCGCTGGCGTGCTCCGCTATGCGCGGAGAACGCAAAACGCTGAACTCGAGCAGAAGGCCATGCTTACAAAGGAGTTTTCGTTGGCAGCGCCGCAGAGGGACGGCATATTCCCCGGCGTATACGCAGCCGACATGTACGAGGAAGAAGTCGGTGGGAAGAAGATCCAACGCACGAGAGGTTGGACTACCGGTCATTGGTCAAATTCGAACCGAGTGCCTTGGGAGCGCGGGGTAACACCGGATTGGTACCACGTACTCGATTCAAGTTGGACCTGTCTTCACATGCTGCGCTGGTATCGCGAGCTTGATGCCGATCCCCGTCTCTTGGCATACGCAAGCGCGTACGCAGACAAACTGCTTACCCTTCAGGATTCAGAAGGCTTCTTCCCCGCATGGCTCGAACCCAAGACGTTCGCCCCATCGCCCGTGCTTGCGCAATCACCCGAGACCAGCATGAGCGTTACATTCCTGCTGGAACTTGCGACCATTACCGGCGAAAAGAAGTATCACGATGCCGCTGTTCGCGCCATGGACGCGCTGCTGGTCGACGTGGTGCCCTCGGGTCGTTGGGAAGACTTCGAGACGTACTGGTCGTGTTGCGGATGGGGCAAAGAAGCGTACTACGGCAAGCGCATCGCGCGGAACGGCATGTACAAGCAATGCAATTTCTCCATGTTCTGGACTGCAGAAGCGTTGCTCGCCACCTACCGCGCCACGGGAGAGGCTCGATACCTCGATTGGGGCAGACGCGTGTTGGACGAACTCTCCATGACACAACAGTCGTGGCAACCTCCCTTCATCCACATTCCCGCATTGGGTGGATTCGGCGTCATGAACTGCGACGGCGAATGGAACGATGCGCGGCAAAGTCTCTTTGCCGAACTGTTCCTCGACTACTACAGGGAAATGGGCGAGGCACACCTGTTCGAGCGCGGCATAGCCGCACTGCGTTCCTCATTTGTCATGATGTACTGCCCTGAGAATCCACAACAGAAAGCGCTCTGGGAAAAGGTCTGGCCCTTCTTTGGCCCGGCGGACTACGGGTTCATGATGGAGAACTACGGACACGGCGGCGAGACCGACAAGGAAGGACTCGGCATCGGCGAGTTCACGATTTACACCTGGGGCAACGGAGCTGCATCGGAAGCGCGAAACCGCGTTCGCGATCACTACGGCGACGTGTTTATCGACCGCAAGCGCGGCCAGGCATTCGGTATCGATGGCGTACGCGTGGAGCCACGCGACGGTGGATATCGCATCACCGATGTTGCGAATTCACCGCGCGACGTCAGAGTCGTCTTTGAAGACGGCTCCAATCAGATCGTGAAGTTGGCGGGAACAGCAGACCTATAGCCGCCATTGGGCTGTGTGGATTGATACTGAACGAAGTGCGGCTTACGCCCCTTCCCACCAATCCTGAGTGTGTAGCGCCATTCGATAGGCCTGCAATCCGAGATAGCGGATCGGTTCGCCTGGAACGGCCATGGGGCGGCGATTCCAGAAGAACGGCTTATCGACTCCGGCGCCTGGGTCTGCCAATCCGGCGCGATTCAGAATATGCGGCGCAAGGATGACGCCTGCGTAGTTGCTGAGGGCGACGCCGTGTCCGGAGTATCCACATGCATGGTAGATGGTGTGTTTCTCGCCTCCCACGCCAAAGGTCGGAAACATGTCGAGAGTGACGCCCAGCACACCACCCCAACGGTGTGTAATCTTCACGTGATTCAGTTCGGGGAAATACGCTCGAAACCGCGCCTCAAGCCGCGCAAAACTTGGTGAATGAACATCATAGTAAGCGCCCTTGTAAAACAGCGATGCGTCTTCTCCACCGAACAGAATCCGATTGTCCGCTGTCAACCGGAAGTAATGGATGAAATTGCGCGCCGTCTCCAGGCTTGTGCGCTTCTCGGCCCAGCCAATTGCGTCAAGGTCTTTTTCCGTTAACGGTTCCGTAAGCACGATATAGGTGTGAACGGGTTGTATGCGCGACTCCATGAATCCCAGCGCGCCACCGTAGCCGTTCAAGGCCAGGACAACCTGCTTGGACTTGATGCTCCCGGCGGGCGTCCGCAACGTGATAGGGTCCCCGTCATTCAATTCCACCAGTGGGGTCTGTTCAAAGACCTGCACACCCAGATTGACTGCGACATCCAGCAGTCCGCGCGCAAGCTTCGCCGGGTTCACAATCGCGGGGTGCGGGTCGTATGCGCCACCGATGAATGCCTTACTCCCAATGTGCGCGCGAAGCGCAGCGCCCTCCAAATACTCGATATCGAAGCCAAGTCGCTTGCCCAGATCAGCCTCGTGCTTCACACGCTTCAAACGAGCGGGACACGTGGCCAACAGCAAATATCCGGTCTCTTCGAGGTCGCACGCGATATTGTGCCGTCGTATCGTCTTCTTGAAGTGGTTTACCGCCTCGTACATCAGCCGGTATGCTTCGGCCGCCTTCTGCTCTCCAAGCTGCCTAACCGCGTCGGTGAGGTCCCAACCAATAAGCGGCATCGCAAAACCGCCGTTGCGTCCGCTCGCACCGTGACCCGCAACCGAGCGTTCCAGAAGTGCCACACGCAGCATTGGAGCCGACTTCTTGAGTTCGCACGCGACCGCCAAGCCCGTGAATCCCCCTCCGACGATAGCGACGTCGCAATTGATGTCGGTTTGCAGGGAAGGCCGTGGAGTCACGCTGATGGTTTCCTGCCAAAAACTGACAGGACAGTACGTGCCAGTCTCGGTGACAGCTTCGGGGGTGCCTTTGAATGGGGTAGAGTTCAGAGCAAGGTGCATGAAAAGCCTCCGCGATGAGCCCCTATTTGCATCAAGCGCCAGCGCCGATTATACTACGCAATTGCGCTCTGGGCGTATTTCACGTTTTTCGTCATTTCTGATCACAGCTCTATGCACTATGCGGGAGGAATTGAGATGGACAAATCCCTGGCACGTCAACTTTCGGCCGATTCCGGTCAATGCATGGCCAAGGATTTGATCCCAAAACGTGCGTTCTTCGTCCGCGGCGTGGGCATCCACAAAGAGAAGCTGGCTTCGTTTGAAAGTGCCCTGCGCGATGCGGGTATCGAAAAATTCAACCTTGTATACGTCTCCAGTATCTTTCCGCCAAACTGCAAGATCGTCACGAAAAAAGAAGGTCTCAAGTACCTTTCCCCCGGCCAGATCGTGTTCTGCGTGATGTCCCGCTGCGACACTTGCGAACCTAATCGGTTGGTTGCCAGCGCGGTTGGACTTGCCGTACCGCAAAAGGAAGACCAATACGGATACATCAGCGAGCACCACGCGTACGGCCAGAAGAGCAGCATCGCGGGCGACTACGCCGAAGACCTCGCCGCGACCATGCTGGCTACTACCCTCGGTATCGAGTTTGACCCGGACCTTGCCTGGGACGAACGCAAACAGATCTATAAAGCGAGCGGTCACATCTTCAAAACGCGCAATATTTGCCAATCCGCTGAAGGGAACAAGGATGGCCTTTGGACAACAGTCCTCACGGCTGTCGTTTTCGTTGTGTAGCACAACGACTGAATTCCAGGCCTCAATTCTGTGCCCTATCGGGCAAAGGTTGAGGCCTTATTCTTTTTCCGGCCTGGCTTCACCAATCGCAAATGCCGGATTTGCAGGGCCTTATCCCGAGAGCAAATTACGCCGGTGCTCAGTTGCGCCAGTGTGAATTGCGGACTATGATGACGCTCTTGGGACCGCGCCAACCTCAACAAGATGTAGGAGAACGCCCTTTATGTCCATTCAGAAGGCTCGCTTCGCAGTTCCGCTCGTGATCGCCGCGCTCCTTGCGTTTGTCAGTCCGGCCTCATTGGCTCAGAATGCGGAACAAGGCTCGAAGATTGCCCCGGAAGCCAAGAAAGTAATCGATGCCTTGGGCGAATACTACAAAGGCCTGAAGTCATTCACCGTGGATGAGACGACAGAAATGGTGATGGAAGCTCAAGGCATGAAGCAAACCATGAACTCCGACTACGCCGTCGCCATCGAGCGCCCGAATAAGGTCTCGCGCATCCTGAAAGAAGGTATGATGGGTGCCACGATCGTGTCGGACGGCAAGACGCTCTACACGTATCTGCCAATGTTCAAGAAATACACCCAAGAAGACGCGCCAGAAACGGCATTCGACGCAGTCGCAGGGGAGGCCGCGATGTTTTCGGGGCAGTTCTCCATCCTCTCCGCCTCTCTCGTGTCGGACGATCCCTCGGCCGCAATACTGGAAGGGGTCAACGAGGCAACTCTGGTTGGGGTAGAGGACGTCGAGGGGGTCAAATGCAGCCACATCAAGTTGATCCAGGAAGAGATTGATATCGATATGTATGTGCAAACGGGCGATAAACCCCTTCTAATCAAGATCGTGCCCGATATGGCGAAAGCCCTCGCAACCGCCGGCGATCGCATGCCCGTTAAAGACATGAAGATGAGTGTCAACGTGCGATACGCCAATTGGACTGTCAACGAACCCATCCCCGCCGAAAAGTTCTCGTTCACACCTCCCGAAGGCGCGGCAAAAGCCGATTCGCTCATGGCAATGCTGGGCCGTGAAGAACAAGAAGAAAGCCCGCTGCTCGGGAAACCCGCCCCCGCGTTCTCCTTGGATCTCATCGACGGAGGAAAGGCCGAGTTGGCGCCGCACAAAGACAAGAAGGTGGTCGTCCTCGACTTCTGGGCCACGTGGTGCGGGCCGTGCAAAAAAGCTCTGCCCACGATTATCAAGGTGACCGACGAATACAAGGACAAGGGAGTAGTCTTCTATGCGATGAACCAGCGAGAAGATGCCGACACGATTAAGACTTTCCTCACCGAGTCCGAGCTTGCCTGTCCCGTGGCTCTCGACAAGGATGGCTCGGTCGGCGATTTGTTTGGAGTCAGCGGCATCCCGCAGACGGTTATCATCGGCAAAGACGGCAGCGTGCAGTCGGTGCACGTTGGACTGATACCCAACCTTGAGCAGACTCTGCGCAAAGAACTGGATACGCTTCTGTCAGGCAAGAATCTCGTTGAAGCCCCAACAGAAGGCGAAGGCGCCGCGCCCAAGGAAGGCGCCCCCAAAGCGTAGGTGCCCCCAATCGGAAGTCACACGAAAGGCCCTCGCGCCAGTCCGGTGCGAGGGCCTGATTATTGGATCGGATTGTGGACTACTTGTTGAGCGCGGCGGCCCGGCGCTGAAGCGTCGACTTCTTGCGCGCACCCGAGTTCGCGTGAATTACGCCCTTCGTAACCGCTTTGTCGATTTCCGTCAACGCGACCGGTAACGTCTTGCTAACGCGATCCTTGTCCTTAGCGTCGATAGCAGTCATCGCATCTTTGACGAACGTCTTCATGCGCGACTTCACCGCAACGTTCTTCTCGCGGTTGCGCTCATTTGTGATGTCGCGGGCTTTGGCCGTCTTCGTATTCGGCATGTCAGAATATCTCCATATGGCATAGAAATCTGGGATTCAAGAGGAAATAGATTAGCAGACAACCCCCTCCAACTTCAAACCGCTTGTCGCCCAGGGTGTATGAGGGCACCTTTACTGGCTGATTTCACCCTGGCGAGCGTGTTGAGCGCTAGTCTCCGTTACGCTACCATTGAATACGTATGCGTGGCTTCAGCGACGGCGGGCTGCTTATATCACGACTCCATAAGGGGCTGTCTTCAAATGACTTCTGCCGAAGATGATTCGACCGAGAGAGCAGCACCCTCCAACCAGACGGCCGAGGAACCTCACGTACGCGCTATTCGCGGCGATTTGTTCTGTCTGCTTGCAGGTGCACTCGTGGCATTTTCTGCAGTAAGTTGCACCACATACTCGCAAATGTTCCGACACGGACCTTCGGGTGTACGTGACTACCGCATCTTCAATAGCAAGACCATCAAGTGCGGCCCTGCGCCATTCCAATTCGCGACTTCTAGCCAAGTTGCCACTGTTCCCGCTCGCGTGTCTTTTGGAGACAAGAAAGACGCTGACCTTGATGATGTGCTCGAACGATCGAATTCCCTGGCGTTCCTGGTTGTACACAACGGGCAAATCGTGCTTGAGCGCTACTTTGCCGGGCACTCTCGCGACTCCATCTCGTTAGCCTTCTCCATGTCGAAGTCGGTAGTGTCGATCTTAGTCGGTTGCGCTATCGACGATGGACTGATTGGTTCTATCGACGACCCTGTTACCAAATACGTCCCAGAACTTGCCGGCCGCGGATTCGAGCAAGTTACTCTGAAACATCTGCTACAAATGACCAGCGGTCTTGACTACGTGGAGGCCGACAACCCGTTCGGACTGCATTCCAGGTTGTACTATTGCGAATCGTGCATTCAGGATAGCGTTTCGCATTTCCGTCTTGCGGAGACTCCAGGAACGCGTTTCATCTACAAAAGTGGCGACAACATTCTCCTCGCGGCCGTCCTCCGCCGCGCATTAAAGACGGAGAACATTTCGGCATACCTTGAACGCCGGGTGTGGAAACCGGTGCACATGGAACATGACGCGCTCTGGATTACCGATGGGGATGTGGAAAAGACGTGGTGCGGTTTGGCTGCCACCGCTCGCGACTTCGCCAAACTCGGCATGCTCTACCTGATGGACGGGGAATGGGAAGGTCAACGTATTGTGAGCGCCGACTGGGTTCAGCACGCCCGGAGCATCGATGAGTCTGACGGAGCGTCATGGGAATACCAATTCCAGTGGTGGAGACCGTTTCGCGACCGAACTCACTTCATGATGGCCGGCCATTTAGGTCAATACGTCTACGTGAACCCCGATACCAACACGGTCGTCGTGCGTCTTGGCCTCAATACCGGAGGCATGAATTTTGAGACCTGGCAATCCTTGTTGGCAGCAGTCAGCGACGGAGTCCACTGATCAGACAAAGCTTGAGTAATTGCGATTCGGATCGTCCGGATTGCCGGTTCCCCCCTCGCACTTCTTCCTCCAAGTGAGGACCGCATTGACACCGCGCCCGCAAAGGTCATACGCTTTGAGGCTGGTTCCGCACGGTGGAGTATAGGCCATGGTAAAAATGATGAACGTCCGGAGGAAATTGGGTCCGGGCGTAGAGTTCTTTTGCGAGTCATTTCACGCGCCGGAAGGTTCTCGGGTGGCGCTTTGGGGGCCGAGCGGGTGTGGTAAGAGCACCATGCTCAACCTAATCAGCGGGCTGTTGCGTCCCGATTCCGGACAAGTCACAGTAGACGGCGTCGAGATAAGCGCATTGAGTGAAGGCAAGCTTGATCGGTTCCGCGGCGAACGACTTGGGTTCGTCTTTCAGACCTTCAACCTCCTCGGACCCTTCACAGCACTTCAGAACGTCATGTTGGGGATGCGCTTCAGCGACACGCGCCCTTCGGCGGAATGGCGAAAGCACGCCAAGGAACTGCTCCAACGCGTCGGCTTGGGCAACCGCTTGAACAGCCGTCCGGCGACGATGAGCGTCGGGGAGCGCCAACGGGTGGCCATCGCGCGGGCATTGGCCAACAAGCAACGGCTCGTTGTCGCTGACGAACCAACAGGCAGTCTCGATCCCAAGACTGCAAAATCGATCATGGACCTTCTGTTGGAGCTGTGCACAGAAGAGAAGCTGACCCTGCTTCTCGTCACTCACGACGAGGGAATTGCCAGCCGTCTACCTGAACGGTTCGACTGCACCGGCTTGGTGAAGGAGGTCGAATCATGACCGTGTGGCACATCGCCTGGAATTACCTTTGGAGCCGCAAACTCACCACATTTCTGACCATTCTCTCCGTTGCTCTGGGCGTAGGATTGATTACGTCCGTACTCCTCATGCGCGACGAGACAGAGCGCCGGTTCGTTGAGGAAGGCCAGGCTTTCGACGTGGCCATTGGCGCGGTAGGCAGCACACAGCAACTGGTGCTGAGCTCGGTGTATTTCATCGGCCAGCCCGCCGGCAATATCCCGTACAGCATCTACGAGAAAGTGAAGAAAGACGAGGAAGTCGTCGCGGCATTTCCCATCGGAATGGGGGACTCCTATAGAGGATTTCGTATCGTCGGCACAAACAGGGAGTTGATGGAGTTCGACTGGACGAACCGGATCACGGGAGAGGAGCGCAACACGTATAAACTCGCCGAAGGACGCTATTTTGAAAAGCCGTTCGAAGCCGTTATTGGCAGCACAGTGGCCAAAGAACTTGGACTCAAAGTGGGCGACACATTCGCGAGCACGCACGGGCTCATGGAAGTTCAAGGCGTTGAGCACCACAAGGATACGCCATACACAGTCGTTGGAATACTGGTCCCTTCGGGTACTCCGAACGACCGCATACTGTTTACTCAGTTGGATTCAATTTGGCATGCCCACGAGCATGAGTACGGGACATCCTCGTTAACGGGTTCCACGCCGACCGGACTGAACGGCGCGGAAGCTGGCCACGAAGAGGAAGCTGCCCCCCCTGCTGATGAGTACGCGGAAGGCCAGCATGTGGGGGAAGAACATCACGATCACGAAACGACGGCCGTGTTGATTGTCCTGGACAGTCCCGGCCAGCGCCTTCAGTTCATCCCGCGTATTATGCGGGAGAACCCCGGTGTGGTTGCCGCCGACCCGATTCGCGAAGTGCAACGCCTCTATGAACAACTCCTGGGCACGGCCCGCCAAGTCCTTCTGGCTATTGGATATCTGGTGGCGGTGATCTCGTCGATCTCCATCCTGATCGGCCTGTACCTCGCCATTGTCCAGCGGCGGCGAGATCTGGCCATCATGCGCGCCTTGGGCGCATCGTCCGGAGAAGTCTTCGGGGCTGTACTCATTGAGGCATTTTGGGTTACTCTTATGGGGATTGGCGCAGGTTGGGTAGTCGGCACGGGCCTCACCTATGGCTTGGGCATGTACCTTACCGAACGTATCGGATTCGCCGTGTCGGCCTTCCGTCCCAGCCCTGACATGATTACGGCCTATTCGGTTGTTTTACTTATGGGCATGTTGGCCGGAATTCTTCCGGCTTGGCAAGCTTATCGAACCGATATTACGCGAGGACTCGCGGAATTATGATAAACTGATAACGGTGCATTCTTTTTATCTTGGAGGTATCTATCCTTGAGACGCCGAGTTATTCGAGATTTGGGGACCCTTCTTGGGATCGTAGTCGTCCTCGCCGGTGTGGTGGGCATCAACATTTACATGCGCCTGGGAACTCTGCAAGAGAAGTTCGACCGGATTCGCCGCGCGGAAGAAGCCAAGCAGATTCAGCAAGGGAGAAATCTCCTCGACTGGGAGTTGCTTCGGCTCACAAAGGGAAAATTGGGCAAGGACACCAAGTTTCCTGAGGATTTGAAGCCCAAGAACGGCACAACAGTCAACCTGATCGGCTTTATGACTCCGATTGACCAGTTCCGCGACGCCGAATACTTCATGCTGCTTCCGCTGCCGATTCAGTGCTATTTCTGCGAAGCGCCTCCGATGCGCGACGTCATGCTCGTCCGAATGGCGGAAGGCCATAAGGTCAATCTAGTGGAGGAGCCCGTTCTCATCACCGGAGAGCTGGTTCTCAATGAAGGGTCGGCGGACGTCTTTCCGGAAAAGTTCTACTACAAGCTGACCAATGCTACGTTCAACACAAAAGACAAGAACCTGACTCCGAAAAACATCAGGAAACAAGATCGTCAAGAAGGCGCAAAGCAGGGCGGCCAATTGTTGCAGGGCGGCGAACACATCCCCAACTCAGTACCCGAGGAAGAACTTCTGAAGGGTATTGACGCTCCTTCAGCGTCGGAAGCGCCTAAGCAGTCACCCAGCTAGTCCGAATCGGTGGCGGCATGCCACGTTGTGGTGTGCAGTTTCACCCCAACTCAAATGTAGTGACGCCGAACACACGCCCAACGGGAACGTTGGGCGTTTCTCCTTTATACATCCTTGCAGTCTCGAAGCATTGGGCTAGCCCGTGGCGCTTCGCAAGCGCGGCAGCTTCGGCATTCGCTTCCGGCACGTCCAGATACACAGCGGCTCCAGGCACCTTGGAAGCCAGTGCGCGATACAGGCAGTCTGCGGCGTCGGCACTGTCCGCAAATAGCGGTCCAATCTTGTATCCCGTCTGACACGGCCTGAGCACGCCATATCCGATGAGCTCGCCGTCCGAACCGAGGATTCCGTAACCCATACCTTCCGGTTGAGACAGCCATGCCCTCAGAAAAGCTGTGCGATAGGTTCCAAAGCATACCGAGTCATATCGCTCCACAACCCCGAAGGCGATATCGGCAATAGGAGTCACCCCCGATGGCATTTCTCCCCCACCGACGCCTTGAAAACGAATATTTCGATATGCCAAGACAAAACCTGACTTCATGTAGTTCTGCTGTTGCGCCACAACACCGTCCAGCCCGGCCGACTTCACACTCTCCAATTGTCGAACAGCCGCCTCAAAAAGGGGCAGTCCATATCCTCTCCCCCTGAACTCCGCTTTCACGACATAGAAGCCCAGGAACCCGAAATCCTTTCCGTACCTCACGGCAGAGACGGAAGCAATGACCTCTCCTCCGAGGCGTCCCACGAGAAACCCTTCGAGATCCGCCGCGTGGAAACAGTCCGCATCGTGCTTACCCGGGTTCCACCCTTCGCCTGCTGCAAAGGCCACCGCGATATCGACTTCTTCGCGCGACGCGGTCGAAATGGTGTAGTCGCTCACAGATTCTCCCTCCTCCACGTTGTGCGAAACGTAGTATAGGCGCAAGTGACGAAAGCCACAAAAGCTCGATTCAGCAGACTCGGTGCTAATCAGAGAGAACTCGTCGCTTTCTCTCCGCCATCTTTCACTGCTATCCTTTCACGTATGGCACATACGCACCGATTCTATATTGGAGACAGCCTTCCACATGACCAAGGGTCTGCTCTGCTCGAGGGAGACGAGGCTCATCATGCATTGCATGTTGTACGAGCGCGTGTGAGTGACGAAGTAGCCTTGTTCGACGGCAAGGGGCACGAATGGCTTGGTATCGTCGCCTCGTTGGGGCGTCATGAAGTGCACATCGACATCCGGGATTATCGCGAGGTGCAGCCGCCTGCAACGCGAGTAACGCTGCTGCAGGCCACGCTTAACAACCAGAAAGCCATGGAAGAACTCATCCGGCGCTGCACGGAAGTGGGTGTCACACGATTCGTCTTCTTCCCCGCGCGACATTCGGAACGGCGTCCCATGCGGGCAGACAAGTGGGAACGCATCGCGATTGAGGCCTGCAAACAATGCGGCCGCCTTTGGCTGCCTGCATTTCAAGAGTCCAACGACTTGGAGGCCGCACTCTCTGTTACTCGCGGTTTGCTCTATGTCGCGACACAACAAGGCGATGCGACTCCCCTAATCCTCCCGCAGGGAGTCAAAGAGGTCACGTTACTTGTCGGACCGGAAGGCGATTTCGCCGACAACGAAATCCATGCCATCCTGTCCAAAGGCGCGTTGCCTATGTCGCTGGGGGAGGCCACCTATCGTTCGGAAGTGGCCGCTTTCCTTGCGGCCGCTCTGGTGCTCTATGAGCTCGGCGGTCTTGGGCCGCGTAGCGCCGCATCCAAATCTGCGTCCAATTGCACGCCGCCGCAGCCGTAAGGTACGCTCACAGCCAGGACGCATTGAAGAAAGGTATCTGCTCATGGAAATCGATTGCCTATTCTGCAAGATCGCGGCTAAGGCTATCCCTTCGACGGAAGTCTACTCGGACAATGAGTTTTACGCATTCCGGGACATCAATCCAGGTGCACCAACGCACATCCTGATCGTTCCGAGAAAGCACATTGAGAAAGTGACGGATGTGCAGCCCGAAGACGCCGTCCTTCTAGGAAAACTGGTACTCAAAGCAAATGAGATTGCCGAGAAAGAAGGGCTGACGAAAGACGGATTCCGGTATGTCATCAATTGCGGTAGGCGCGGCGGTCAGACCATTTGGCACGTGCACCTGCACATTCTTGGTGGACGCGACCTGGCATGGCCCCCGGGGTGAGGATGTCCGAGACTACGAATTCTGAACCACAGCTAACGGGGTTATTAGCGGTATGCGATTGATTGATGCGGAGACACGGCTGTGCGCGGTTATTGGCAATCCGGTGGCGCATTCCTTGTCCCCACACATGCACAATGCGGCCTTTGAGGCGGCGGGGCTCAATTACGTCTACTTGGCATTTCGCGTTGAAGACGTCGGCGGGTGCGTTGAAGGTATGCGTGCGCTTCCAAGCTTTCGCGGAATGAGCGTGACGATTCCACACAAAATTGCGGTCATGCACCACCTCGACGAAGTGGAACCCATGGCGCAACATGTGGGCAGCGTGAACACGATCACCAACGACAACGGACGTTTGGTTGGGTCCACAACAGATGGTCCGGGGACGCTGCGGGCGTTTCTCGACGCCAGCGTAGACCTAAATGGAAAGAAAGTGCTGTTTGTTGGGTCGGGAGGGGCCGTGCGTGCCGTGGCGTTCGCGATTGCCGAGCTTACGCACGCAGACCACGTCACTATACTCGGCCGGACGCCCGAGCGTGTATCGCGCCTGGTTTCTGACCTTCGGGACGCATCGGGAAAGAGCATTGCCGCTGGCGGCCTGGATACCGACCTCGCCGAAGCGATGCGTACGCATGACGTTGTCATTCAAGGCACGCCCATCGGCATGCACCCCCACGAAGACGCCTCCCCCATCCCCCGGGAATGGCTTCGGGACTGCCAAGTGGTCTTCGACATGGTATATCGCCCGCACAAGACCTTGCTGCTGCGAGATGCCGAAGCTGTGGGGTGCAAGATCATCGTCGGGATAGAAATGCTCATCAACCAGGCTGTATTGCAGTTCGAGCGCTGGACAGGCGTGGACGCCCCCTACTCCGCCATGCGTGACGCGGCCCTGCGAGCACTTAGTCCAGCCGGGTCATGATTTGGCTTCTGGCCGCTACGCGTCGTTCTCCTCAATGGCGTGATGCGTAACGCTGTAGATTTCCTCTATGGACATCGACCTTGCACGCTGGACGCGTTCAAGACGCTTCTGGAACTGGCTCATGGCGTAGTCGGTAAAGTGATTTATCTCTAGACCGAATGGAATAGGGTCGTACGAGCCGAGCGACTCGTAGATCATCCCCAAGGCGGGTTCAACCAGTTCGTTCATGGTCGCTTCCACGACCTCCCATAGCGTCTCGTCCTCGGCCATGAGTCTCGATAAAAGAAAGATACCGTAAGCGATGTGCCGCGCTTCATCCTGCTTGAGCAAGGAAATGCCCTTGCGTTGTCCCGGAAGGATGTTGTGCTTGTCGAGGACGGTGAAGTAGGCATGATACCCAGTTTCGGCCAGCATACCTTCAATCACCATGTTGTAGGTTGCCGATGCCTTGGCCAGTGCGCGCGGCGAAGGATCGCACGACAACGCATGCATGGTGGCAGGCAACACATCATAGAAGAGATGGTGATAGCAGGGACCGTGAAATCGTCCCAAATCCGTGTCATGTCCCACGACTTCCGTAATGAACCGCCGGAAAAAGTCCGTGTGCTTGGCCTCTTCAAATAGAAATGTCGTCAAGAATATTTCCTCTTCGAGCCGGCCTTCCTTGGCAATAACCGAGATGAGTGGCAATAAGTCGAGTGTTACCGCCTCTTCTCCTGCCTGAAACATCGAGGTCAGATGCAGAATCAATGACTGCTCGTCACGCGACAATTTGAGCCAGTCGGCTTTGTCCTGGCTGAAATCAATGTCGCTGGGATTCCAAATACCGAGTCTCTTAGCCTTCTCATAGAGGGTCATTGGAGGAATGTCTCTGCGAAGTCCGAGGGTCGTAGTTGTGAATGAAGTATGCGACATGTCACCAGCTCCTTGAACGCCAGAATGTCTTTTCAGAACGGTACAACCGGTCCGAATTCGACATGGTTGCCTTGCACTTCTTTGATGCTACGAGCGGTGGAGAATTGACTCAATTCCGCAGCTTTACGCTTTGGTAATCTATCACCAGACCAGGGGCATAATACAAATTAAACTGAATATTGTCAATGAGTTACGAATAATCAAACACTCCACCTAATCTCATATTCCCGACAGTCAGGCGGTCATATTCCTGGAGGAAAAAAAGGGGAGACAAACGCTCCTCGATATGCTAGGATGACCTCCGAGTGTAGAGAGGCTGCGTTCGGGTTTATTGCCGTCGGGGCAGGCCCGTTGACAAGCCCACTCCTCGCTCGGAGCAAGTTGAAAGGCATTGGTTCGCGGCGCCGCCATTCCCGCCGTTGGGCCAGGTGCAATGTCTTTCCGCGCATAGCGCGCTTGCTTCGGACAATTGAGGAAGGACGGTGCTGGGAAGCGTATCTGCCATCCTGAAGTGCCTCCTACGCGTTTCCTCCTTTTGGAGACAGATGACCTTCGCAAGTGGAGCCTGCCCCGACGTGCAACCGAAATAGCATCTCGTTCCATTCGATTCCTTCCCATTCTTCCCTTGATCAGTCTTCTTCGTAACTTTCAACTCTTGCTCGAGTCCATCCATCTTTTGGCAATTCGCGCGTGTAGACTCACGACACCCAACATGTGAATGTGCAGATAACCATTTGTGGCACTGCAAGTTATGAGCATCGCGAGGATTGCGGGGCAATTGAGGTAGAAGGATTGCCTGATAGGATCCAACAAAAAGAAAAGGGCAGCCTCGTCAATGAGACCGCCCTTCGAAAAGTACCTTCAGTTACTTACGCGTTTGCCAACACATCCGCGATGGCCGTGCAGAGTTGATCCATGTTGTCAGGAGTCATTCCCGCGACATTGATGCGGCCCGACCCGACGATGTAAATGCCATATTTCTCCTTGAGCTTGTCGACGTGCGCCTTGGTAAGCCCGGAGAATGAGAACATGCCCTTCTGCCGAATCAGGAATGAGAAGTCCTCTTTGACGCCTTTGGCCTTCAGGGTATCGACAAAAAGCACGCGCATGCCATGAATACGTTCGCGCATGGCCTTTACCTCTCCCTCCCATTCGGCGCGCAGATCGGGATCGTTGAGAATCGTTGTGACGATACTTGAGCCGTGGGCGGGCGGATTTGAGTAGTTGGTGCGGATGCAGCGCTTCACGTGGCTAAGCGCCTTCTCGGCGGCTTCGGCAGTGTCTGCCACCAGCGTCATTGCACCTACTCGCTCGTTGTAAAGTCCAAAGTTCTTGGAAAAGGACGAGCAGATGAGGGCTTCCGGAAGCGCTGCGCACATTGCACGCACCCCTAAGCAGTCCTCATCAATGCCGTCGGCCAGACCCTGATAGGCGAAATCAATGAGCGGAATCCACTTCTGGGCCTTCGCCACGTCCGTGATTGCCTTCCACTGGGCAGCATCGGGATCGAGACCCGTGGGATTGTGGCAACAACCGTGAAGCAGGACGAAGTCGCCCTCGGGCACGGTCTTCAACGCCGCAAGCATGGCATCAAAATCGAGGGACTTGTTCTTGGCGTCGTAGTAGGGATAGTTCTTCACGGCCAGCCCCGCTGCCTGGAAGATACTGGGGTGGTTGGGCCACGTGGGATCACTGAGCCAGACCGTAGCTTTCGGAGCCATTACCGCGATGACGTCTGCCGCCAGCCGCAAACCGCCTGTCCCACCCGGCGTGTGGGCGCTGGCAGCACGCTTCTGCTTAATAATCGGATTATCCGCCCCAAAAAGAAGACTCTGCACTGCCGCACAGTACTCAGCGGTGCCGCTGTTCGGGTTCACGTAATTCTTCGTGGATTCTTCCGTGAGAATCCGCATTTCAGCGCGTTTCACGGACTGGAATACGGGCGTGTTCCCCTTCGCGTCTTTGTACACGCCGATACCCAAGTTGATCTTTCCGGGATTGGTGTCCTTCTTGAACGCTTCCGCAAGTCCAAGAATGGGATCGGGGGGGGCCATTTCCAGTGTGTTGAACAGCATAATCCTCTACGAAGCTCCCTTGGTTGACTGCCTGCCCGAGGCGAAATACGCCTTGTGAACTATACGGGATATGCACACGCTTTACCTGCTCGAAAGCAGGAGCAGTGCGCCACCGCTGCGTGCGAATCGGGAGATTATACGGCTTGAGACACGGGCAAAGGCAAACCGGCCGTATAAACGAAGTGAAGACCATGAGCATCTTTTATAGTAGAGGCTAACGGGATTCCCTGTGCTAATATTGCGTGGAGTGGGGTGTCGCTCACGAAGAGCGTTAGCGGGGGAAGACTCCCGGGAGGCATAGCATGCACTTGGCCATGTGGCATCTTTGGATTATCTTGGGACTGGTGTTGCTCATCACCGAGATATTTACCACCGGATTCCTTGTGTCTCTGTTCGGCGTGGCGTGTGCCGTTCCGGCGGTCCTTTCTGTTTCAGGAGTCGGGCTCGCGGGACAACTCCTGGGCTTTGTCGTGGCCTCGGCGGTGCTGCTCTTCGCGGTCCGCCCTATATGCGTGCGGCTACTGCACAGAGAAGGCGATGCGTCTCAGACAAATGTGGATGGGTTGGTGGGGCGTGAGGGCGTGGTTGTCGAAGCCATTTCGTCCTCAGCGCACACGGGTCGGGTAAAGATTGGCGGCGAAGATTGGAAGGCCGTCAGTCCGTTCACCGATGAGGTACCTCTGGGCGCGCGGGTCTGCGTGCGCGCGATTACCGGTTGCACCGTGGAAGTGGATCGAGTCCGTTAGTCCGGATTTCTCACGAACACACTTGAACCCCTCTCGTAAACAGTGTGTTTGCGAGACTTGCGGCGAAAAACATAGCAAATCTCCGAGAACAGAGTGTGCTCGCGAGAAATCCTCATGGCATAACCTCAATGTCTTGCAAGGTCGCAATTTGCACCGGCGCTCAATCGCGCCGGTGCAAATTGCGGACTAGAAAGGGATCAGGCAGATGGAAGGGTTGATCGTAATTCTCATCGTCGTTGCATTCGCAGTGATTCTGTTCGCCGCAAAGGGCCTCAAGATCATTCAGCAAGCCGAAACCATGGTCATCGAACGCCTGGGGCGGTACAACCGGACCTTGAAATCCGGCGTGAACATCATCTGGCCGTTCTTCGACAAGCCCCGTTCCATCGAATGGAAATACGTGCGAATCGACATCGACGGGAAGCCCATAGTCCGGTGCGAGACCATTGCGCGGCTCGATCTCAGGGAAACCCTCTACGACTTCCCGAAGCAGAACGTCATCACCAAGGATAACGTGGTCATCGAAATCAACGCGATGCTGTATTTCCAGATTACAGACCCGGTGAAAGCGGTGTATGAACTGGCCAATCTTCCCAACGCCATCGAAAAACTGACGCAGACTACGCTGCGTAACGTCATCGGCGAGATGGATCTGGATGAGACGTTAAGCTCACGGGACACCATCAACAGCAAGCTCCGGGCTATCCTCGACGATGCCACTGACAAGTGGGGCGTAAAGATCAATCGCGTTGAACTTCAAGACATCATCCCTCCGGCGGACGTGAAAGGGGCCATGGAAAAGCAGATGCGCGCGGAGCGCGATCGGCGCGCAGCCATCCTTGATGCCGAAGGAGCGAAGCAGTCTAAGATCCTGGAAGCCGAGGGTATCAGGCAAGCGGAAATTACGAAAGCAGAAGGCGCTCAGCAGGCGCTGGTACTGGAGGCGCAGGGTGCAGCCGAAGCGCGCATCAAAGTGGCTCAGGCCGAGGCCGAAGCGCTACAAAAAGTGACGGCAGCCATCAAGGACAGCGGAGGCGATCCGGCTGGCTACCTCGTTGCGATGCGATATATCGAGACCTTGCGCGAGATGGTTTCCGGCAAAGACAACAAAGTCGTGTATCTGCCCTACGAAGCCACGGCCATTCTCGGTTCGTTGGGTGGAATCAAGAACCTCCTGGAGAACACCAGCAATCCAAAACCGGAGTAGTAATCCCGTCTACCCTTAATCCGCAATTTGCACCGGCGCGATTGAGCGCCGGTGCAAATTGCTCGCGTGCAGGACTTGGAGGTCATGCCATGAGGATTTCTCGCGAACACACTCTGTTTTCGGAGAGCCGCTTAGGTTTGCGCCGCAAGTCCGGCAAGCATCCTGGTTACGGGAGAGGTTCATGTGTGTTCGTGAGAAATCCTGGTTAGAAGACGACTGCTTCGACAGGGAGGAAGTCATGGCACAGACGGTGTTTTACAGACTGTTTGGCTTGGGAGGACTCTCGCGGCAAAGGCGAAAGGACTATGAGTCTGAGGGTGTCGTGTACCTCGACGAGGGGATCTGGTACTCGATCAAGTTTCAGCGATTCAGAGCGCCGGGGATTTGGATCCACTGGAAAAAGAAGCTCTGTGCGGGCTCTGTGGTCTTCACTCGCAAGCGGTTAATCATACTTAGCGCGTTCTCGCTCTTGACGATTGTAGAGATCCCTCTGAACAACCCGCTCGACAAAGGTCTCCGAATTGAAGTGGATGGGAAAAGGGTCCGCATGGAATTTGATGCGGAGGACTTCCTGCCGCGAGCGACAGGACATGTTACCGTCAAGTTTTCGTCTGCTGAAGCAACGCACCTTTTTGCCTCTCTTCAAAAGGAGGCGAACTCAAAATCCTGACTCGATTTGCGCGCACAGTAGTCACCGCGCGCGGGCACGGAGAACATTCGTGCGGCGAAACGCTATAATCGCGGCATGAATAACGCAAGCACTCCTCAATCCAACGTGCGCAGCCGTGCCGGCGCGGTCGCGCTTTCCTGTATCGTCTTCGTATCCGGCGGCGCCGTAATGGTCTACGAATTCATCGCGGTACGCATCCTGCAGCGTTTCTATGGAAGTTCTCTGGATGTTTGGGCAGCCGAAATATCCGTCTGTCTGGCAGGTCTCGCCATTGGCTATTCACTCGGCGGCTTCTTCGCAGACCGCTATCGCTCGTGGACGCCACTGGGTGCCATGCTTGCCATGGCCGGCCTCTCTGCCGTCTTCATGGAGGCATTGGTCAAGGTTGCCGTGGACATTGTTCCGCAGCAGGAGATGGTCCAATGGTGGGAACCCTTGGTGGGGGCTGGCTTCTCGACCTTTTTGCCCATTCTCGCCCTTGGAACCGTTATGCCACAATGCATTCGCCTCTATGTTCGCGACCTGGAACACGTGGGGTCGGGCGCGGGACGCGTCGCCGCGCTTTCCACTGTCGGAAGCATTGTGGGTGTCCTGCTAACCGTAAGGGTGTTTCTCATGTGGGGAGTGATTGAGTCGCTGTATGCAATTTCGGGTCTGCTGGTGATCATGGGAGTCATGATTATCGGGATAGGCGGCGTAGCCAAAGCTCGTGCGCGCCGTGTTGCATCGCTCGGAATCTTGACTCTCGTCACGGGCTTGGCACACGCCGACGTCATCTATGAGAACTACACGGCGTATCATCACATTCTCGTGAAAGACAACCCCGACCGGCGCATCTTATACTTCGACAGCGATGCGCAATCGGCGATGTCGCTCAAAGATCCAACCGCGGGAGGATTCGAATACACACAGTTCTTCCACACCGTGATGCTGCTCGATCCGAGTATTGAAAACGTGTTGTTTGTAGGACTGGGCGGTGGCACCGGCCCCAAGTCGTATCTTGCCACGTATCCAAACGTGAAGATCGATGTGGCGGAAATCGACCCGGAGGTCGTGAAAGTCGCAAAGAAATACTTCCAAGTACCGGACGACCCGCGGCTTCATATCGTAACGTCCGATGGCCGTACGTACCTGCAACGATCAAAGAAGGTTTACGGCGCCATCCTGATGGATGCGTACGGTTCTGGCCGTAATGGAGCCTATATCCCGCCGCACCTCGCGACCCAGGAGTTCTTCAAAGCGGCATACGACCGCCTATCCAACGGCGGCGTGCTCTTCTATAACGTGATGGGGGTGCCGGGCGGTCTCAACGATGACGTGGTCCATGGGATGCTGGTTACTCTTGAAAGTGTCTTCCAGATGGTGTACGCCTTCGAAGCGGAATCCAGTTCGAACACCGTCTTTGTGGCTCAGAAGATTGTGGCAACGGAACTGGACGCAAACGGTGTGCGCGACGGTAAGGCTTGGCCAGAAGGTCCGTGGTTTGCACACCCGCTCGACAACACGGGGTTTGCGCAACTGGTAGACAACTTGCGCAAAGCAGGGAGAAAGGTCCCTGCGGACCTCGAACACCGCCTGTCGCAGGTATCTTCCGTGCTCGCGAAACCCCGCAACGGAAAACTCTTCACCGACAACAACGCCACGCTGGACCTCGCCCCAGGCAGCCGGTAATGAGTTCAGCCTGCCTGGACGAAATGCGCACTCTCGTCTTCGACCTGGATGACACATTGGTTGTGGAGGAGCAATCTGCCGAAGCCGCATTCCGTGCGACGTGCGCTCTCGCACACAAACGCGCAGAGGTCAATCCTGAGACGTTGCACAAGAGCATCCGTCAATGCTGCCGAGAGTTGTGGCATCAATCGCCGGCTCGCAGTTATTGCATAGATGTGGGGATCAGCTCATGGGAAGGCTTGTGGGCAGAGTTTCACGGAGACAGCGAATCCTTGCGAACTCTGTCTGAATGGAAACAGACGTACCGCCAGCAGTCATGGCTCGGTGCTCTTCAACGTTGTGGAGTCCCTCGGAACGATGCGCTGGCCACAGAGTTGGCAGAAACGTTTGTGCGCGAGAGACGGCGCAGGCACGTTGTCTATCCAGACGTCCTGCCTACGCTGCAGTCTTTGAAGCAGAGGTACCGGCTAGGTCTGCTAACCAATGGAGCGCCTGACCTTCAGAAAGCCAAATTGGAGAACTCGGGGCTTGCCCCCATGTTTGATGCAACCTTGATTTCAGGTGATATTGGAATAGGCAAACCTAACGTACGTGTGTTCGAACTCATCCTGGATCAACTTGGCGGCAGAACAGCCACGTCAGTGATGATTGGAAACAGTCTGAAATCGGATGTATTACCTGCCATGCGAATGGGCATGAAAGGTATCTGGCTCAATAGAGAAAGGACCGTCCGTGATGACTCAATTGCTCCCCACATCGAGGTGAATTCCTTGGTCGAGCTAAGAGCACTACTTGAGACGTAATTAGGACAGACTCAAGGATTTATAGCCTTCCGTACACGCTCCCCCCTGAGTTGTACAATGCCGGAAAAGGCTAAACTTAACAGAGCCACCTACGTGCTCAACGGCGCATCAAGTGTCTCTCGAACCGCGCGCAGCAACTCATCGCTCCGGTAAGGTTTGCTGATTAGACGCAATCCCGTCTTGATGACAAAATTCGCGTGCACTGCATTCTCGCTGTAGCCGCTGCTGAAAAGGACACGCATATCCGGACGGCGTTCCAGCATCTTGTTCATCACCTCTTTGCCCCCGAGCTTGGGCATCATCACGTCGAGAAGCGCAAGATTAATTCTATCGGCGTGGGCTTCAAAAACGCGCAATGCGTCCTCTCCGTCGACGGCAGACAGCACGCTGTACCCGGCAGACTCCAGAATACGAACAACAAGGTTACGGACCATTTCTTCGTCTTCAGCAACGAGAATCGTCTCAGAACCGCCCACAACACGCGGCTCGATCTTGGCCCCGACTTCTTCCGCGAAACGTTCGGTGATGGGCAAATAAATCTTGAAGGTCGTACCTTTGTCTAGCTCACTGTAGACATGAACCAACCCGCTGTGCCGTTTCACAATGCCGTACACCGTGGCAAGCCCAAGCCCGGTACCCTGTCCCACGCCTTTGGTCGTAAAAAACGGCTCAAAAATGTGAGCCTGCGTCAGTTCATCCATGCCCACGCCGCTGTCCGTCACGCTCAACAATACGTACCGGCCTTCGGTCGCCCACAGGTGCTCGCGGCAATACGCCTCTCCGATGATGACGTTCTCGGTCTCGATGGTCAACGTGCCACCCGTAGGCATAGCGTCGCGCGCATTTACGCACAGATTGAGCACGATTTGCTCGATTTGCCCCTTATCGGCGTACACCAACCCAAGCCGATCGCCGGGAATGAACCGCAACTCGATATGCTCCCCGATAATTCGGCGAATCATCCGGAGTACGGACTGAATGAGATCGTTCAGATCCAGGTTCACGGGCTGGATGATCTGCCGCCTGCTGAAAGCCAGTAATTGCTGTGTCAATTCCGAGGCGCGTTCCCCCGCCCGTCGGACCTCGTCCAATATCTCGAAATTCGGGTCATCCGGCTTGAGTCCGCTACTCAGAAGATCCGCATTCCCCAGGATCACCTGAAGCAAATTATTGAAGTCGTGCGCGATGCCGCCCGCTAATTGCCCCACCGCTTCCATCTTGTGCGCTTGCTTCAACTGTTCTTCCAGCTTCTCGCGGGTTTCCTCGGCAAGCTTGCGCTCGGTAATGTCAAGATGAGTGCCACACGCGCGGATTGGCTTTCCATCGGCCGTTCGCTCAATGACGCGACCTTTGTCCAGAACCCAAGCCCAATCGCCGTCCTTCCTCTTCAGACGATACTCGACTTCGTATGAATCACTATGTCCCTTGACGTGATCCTGCAGCGCTTCTATCACACGCTTGGAGTCATCGGGATGGACCAACCTCTCCCAGGTATCATAGTGGGGACTCAACTCGCCAACTTCGTACCCCAGCATCGTGGCCCAACGTTCGTTGAATGTCACACGATTTGACACTATATGCCAGTCCCACGCGCCCAATTCTGCTCCACGCAGAACGAGGTCGAGACGTTCTTGGCTTTCTCGCAAGGCGTTCTCTGACCTCCGCCTTCGTTCATCATCGAGAAAGACTTGCGCTATCAACATAAAGACCAGTGGGTAAAATATAAGTACGCTAGGTCCCACGTAGAGCACAGCGGCGAGACCCTTTTCCGGAATCAGTAACTGGGCTGCCAGCATTAACACATGGACAAGGAGAGCAAAGCACCACAGCTTGAATGGCGTGACCCACGCTTCGTCGCGTCGGCGCAGATACCCATAGACTGCACCAAGCGCGGCCGACTCGGTTATGGTCAGGATTCCTGCCAATGCGCCTGGACCACCCAAATAACCCCGATACACACCACACATCACAGCAGACAGCAGCGCGGCGATTGGTCCTCCGAAGATCCCGGCAAGACTCAGGATGATGGACCGGCCATCGTAGATAACGCCTTCCGCAAAATGCATGGGCGTCATCATGCCGACTATGCCGACGCAGCCGAACAGGAGCCCCGTCACGGACTCGTACAGTGCCGGTTTTCTCTCGGTGCGGCGCGCAAGGACTTGAAGTATCACGGCCAACGAAATTAGGAGGGCCATGTTCTGAATGAGTTCGAGGAACACTAGGCTTCCTTCCCCTTAAAGCGCGCACTTTGGCACGGACGTACCCACGCGCGTGACGGCTGAGTCGATCGAAACGTAGGCCCTATCTGATTCTTAAAGAACCCCATGTTTCTTACCATGCGGTCAAGGTATTCGCCTCCGAACCGGCGAGCGATCGGTTCCCCCGGGAGCAATCGACCGTCTCCTTCAGTCTAATCCCAATTCGGCTGAAAGATCGAGCACCGTGAATCGGTTTCGAATGTAGCGAGCGCGCTTGAGTGCCTTTCGGTATTCATCCAAGGGCGCCGTCATACCTTCGGGCTCGGTTGGACCGCCGGAGAGGCGAATAGCGCTCGCAACAGTCTCCGCTGGCAGCAGATCTTGTCCAACTGCTTTGCGCAGTTCAGGGAGACCGTCCCGGAACTTCTCCAGCTCGGCGCGAATGCCTGCCGGGTCAAGTGCCTTCTGCCCCCATTGTTTCAGGACTTCTGCTGCAACCGATTCACCCCAATCTTCAATTGCCCACGTCCGAATCTGCGCTTCAGTTGGCTGGGAATCCACAAGCGCATCGATATCCATTGCCGACGCGTCCACGGCAAGCACCTTCTCCCAAAGGCGAAGGCAGTGCACCGTCGCCACGCCCACCTGAACACCGTGCAAGTCGTTCGGCGTGCCATAGAGTGCCTGCTTCATATCCACGAAATGGGAAATGAGATGTTCTCCACCCGACGCTGGCGAGGAAGACCCCGCGACAAGCATGGCCAAACCGGAAAGCAGAAGCGCTTCCATTACGAGCGCGGCAGCGTTGGCATCGCCACGGCCTACGGCCTCGGCGCTTTCGAGCATCTCTTCCACGATTCCCTCATAGAAGCGCAGCGCACTTTCATCATAGTACTCGTTCCGCAAGAAGTGGGCGGTCCGCCAATCGGCTCCCGCCGAACACTTCGACAGGAAATCCGCAACGCCGGCTGCCGTCATGCGCGCGGGCGCGGCCGCGACCACCGCAGGGTCCGCGAATACACCCAAGGCGGGCTGACAGGGGATGGTTCGCTTCAGGCCACGGACCTTCATCGCGGTGATGCCCGATGTATACCCATTCATGGATGCAGCCGTTCCATAAAGCAGAACGGGGCGATTCAGTTTCGTTCCCGCATGCTTTGCCAGATCGCACACCGAACCTGACCCGATCCCCACGAAGAAATCGGCGTCACGGCCTTCTTCAGCGACTTCGTCCCCGAGGTGATCCGAGGCGTCCAGTCTCTCACCTCCAAACACCTTCTCGGACAGACTCTTGCCAGCGGCGCGAAGCTCCGAATACGGCGCATCTCCGACGGCCTTCCGGGTATTCTCGTCCGAAACGACAAAGGCCTTGACTCCGCACTTCGCCTTGGCAAAGTCTGCCAACTGCTTTGCCGCGTCCGAACCGATATGACAAATCTCGATGGCGAGGTCGGGTGAAACGGCATAGGCGCGGGCAAGCAACTCCCCGCGCTTGGTCTTGGTGGACATGAACGTTCTCCCGCGCTTCTACTGCTGCGACGCTTTGCGCGCCGCCTCGATGCGCTTCAGTTTTCGCCAGAGCGTGTTGCGGCCCACCCCCAATAGTTTGGCCGCTTTTGCCCGGCTGTTCTTGCAGTGTCGAAGCACTGCAAGGATGTGTTCCGATTCGACCTCTTCGAGAAGTCGAACGGTCTCCACAGGCTTGGTTGCGTGTGCGCCGATCGCGCGCCGCACCATGACTTCCGCCTCTCCGGGTTGGAGCGGCAAGAAAATATACCCGAATACCCCCTGCTTCATCGCAGCGACCGCGTCGCGAATCTGCGTTGCGGCCGCAAACACCAGTGTCGGCGCCCGCTCAACGAACGAGTGCGCCGCTTCTATGGCGTCGGTAAGAATAACATCCGGAGTATCTCCCGAAACAGTATGCCCTTCCGCCTGAAGCATTGTGCTAACGGTCACACGCAACACGGGGTCCGCTATCAGTAACTGAATTTGTGCCATACCGACTAGGCTACGATGGAACGCACGCGAAAGTCCACCAACTGACGCGAAGCCGCATGCGCATCGTAGCGATGTAGAACCGCCTTTCTTCAAGCTTATGTCTTGTGTACACTCATCCCTTGTTAATCTCTCGGGATTTGTGATTAGGGAGCTGCATAGTCATGAAATCGAACATTGCCGTATTGATCCTGTCGCTGGCAATTGCCGCCGTGGGTATCCCCGATTCCGCGGAAGGACAGTCCTCGCATTCCGGCGACAGCATAAAGCCGTTCTTCAAGAGGCCGTTTCTGCTCGGGGCACACCGAGGGGGTGAATTGTTGTGGCCGGAAAACACGGCCGCTGGATTCGAACTCGCCGCCAAAACATTTCCGGGAATCCTCCTGGAGACCGATGCCCGCATGACTGCGGACGGAGCCATCGTACTCATGCACGATGACTCCGTGGACCGAACGACCAACGGTAAGGGCAAGATTGCGGATTTAACGCTCGCGCAAATCAAAGCCCTTGACGCAGGCTACTCCTTCACAAAAGACGGAGGCGCTACATACCCCTATCGCGGCAAAGGTGTAACTGTGGCGACACTGGAAGAAGCGCTGGCTTGCGCTCCAGATTCGAATTTCCTTGTTGACTTCAAAGGATCAGCCGCATTGGCCGACGCATGCATCAAGATTATCAGAGACGCAAAAGCACAAGACCGGGTATTGATCGCTTCCTTCGTTCCCGAAGCTGTGGCGCGCACCCGTGAAACGGCGCCTGAATTGGCGACCTGCTATGACTTCGCGTCGGGGGCAGCCTTGCTGTCCGCTCTCCGAGGCGGTACGTGGGACTCGTACAAGCCTATAAGCGATGTACTTTCCATGGACGAAGACATGTTGCCCCAGTTTCAGCTCAAGCCGGAAGACATTAAGGCGATTCGAGCAAAAGGCATCAAGTTTCAGATCCACACCATCAACGACCCCGTCAAGATGAGAGCCTACCTCGATATGGGTGTAGACAGCATTCTGTCCGACAAACCGGACCTACTTGCCAAAGCGATCGAAGAATGGAAGAAGGAATCCGATAAGGGCTGAGGCCAATCATGGACTCCCGCGACCTCGACAACCAATATCGCCGCCAGGCGCGTTGGTTCGTGGGCGAACGAAACCGCTTATTGCGAAGAGTCGATATCGCGAGCAAAGGCCGCGTGCTTGACCTTGGAGCAGGCACCGGCACAACGCTGGCGGATTTAAAGTGGCGCTGCGGCGGTATTGCGGTTGGACTGGACAGCGACGTGAAATCCCTTCGGTTAGCAGAAGGTCTTCGCGTGGCAGGAACCGGCGAAACGCTGCCGTTCCATGCTGGTTCATTCGACCTCGTATTCACTCAGATGTTCTTCTTGTGGGTCAGGGATCTTAGACAGGTGATTGCCGAGATTGATCGAGTACTACTACCCGGCGGTCATCTGATTGCCGCCGCGGAGCCCGACTACGGCGGGCTTATCGAGTATCCGTCCTCAAGTTCGGGTCTCAAGGCTTACGGCGAATCGCTGAGAACCGAAGGTGCTGACGTACAAGTCGCCAGAAAGTTGGGACAGGCATTACGAACAGCAGGGTTTGAGGTGAACGCCGGTGTGCATCCATGCGATCCGTTGTCGCGCGTAGATAATTCCGATGGCGCAAATGCGGACCAGGGATTCCTGTTTCTGCCCTATTTCCATTTCCTGTGCAGAAAGCCCGAGTGACGTTCATTCAATTAGGAGCTTCTGCTACACCTGACTCCAAGTATGGAAAGGCGGAGTCTTCGCCGGCGACTGCAGGTCGTTACTTGGCCTCGATGGTGGATACGACTTGTCGCGGCACACGGTTCAGCGAGAACTCGATGACGTCCGCGGGAGTCTTGCCCTTGTAGTCTGCACCATGCTTTCCGGAGTAGTAGAGCGAGAGGACAAGTCCTCGAAGCCCCAAATCCAGCAGTCGGAACGTCGTCGCAACGGGCTCGAACCAAGTGTCCGCCTTCTCCATGTTGCGAACGACAAACCGCAGCACACCATCTGGCATGAAATAGAGCACCGTCAAGAAGAGGTTCAAGTCCGCCGCATCTTTCGGAGGCGCATTTTCGAGGATGGCATCAACATGCTCCACGCAACCGATCTCCGCGAACGATGGATAGTCGTCAACCACGGGAACGATAAAGTCTGCTACGCGTTCAAGCGCGCGACATGCCTTCGGACCAAGGATACGCGAATAGTGATTCGGCATGACGCTATCCTTTCACCAGTTGCCGGCTCAGCTTGTGCGCGAGGGCCATCACCGACAGCGCGGGATTGATGCCCGGCGCGTTCGGGAAAATGCTGGTATCCGCCGTATACAAATTCTCGCACCCATGTACTTGGAATGCCTCGTTCACGACTGAGGTTCGCGGGTCTACACCGATGGCGCAACCGCCCATCAGGTGCAATCCAAAGTACATCGGCGACTGAAACATGCTCTTGGCGCCCACCGCCGCGAACACGCTCCGCACAAGTTCCAATCCATCGTCGCGGCGGGCCGCGTCTTGCGCCGTGATCTCTTTCTTGATCAGCAACTTGCCCTTGCGATCAATTGATAGCTCGCCGGTGGCTTCATCGCGTACCGCGACTTCCACGCACGCATAGTAGCGGTATCGTTTCATGAAGCGCTGCAAGTCCACGCCGCCGCGCCGGTACAACATGGCAATACTCACCGGGGGTGCGTACACATTCTCCAGTTTGTAGCCCTTCTTGCGAAGCCCTTTGTCCGAGGATTTGACGGTTTGAAACGCACCCTTGTGCGCATCGACCGGTTCGTCAAACTCCGCAAACGACATATACTGAGGGTGCATGGAAAAGCATTTGCCGAGCGCGGGCAGCTTATCGCGAAACCCCGACTTCAGAAGTATCTGTGTCGTGCCAAATGACCCGCCTGCCAGAATGCACTTCTTCGCTTCGTAGGTCTTTGGCCCGCTGCCGTTGTGCCCGTGAACCTTGACGCCGGAAGCACTGTGCTCGACACGGTCCACCAGAAACTCGGCGGCAAGGTCCAGACCTTTTGGCATCGCAGGATCGATGTAGGCAATCAGCGTGCTCTGTTTCGAATCGCGGTGGCAACCGCCAAGACACGCGATGCAATCGTTACCCTGTTCGACACCGCAGTCGCACTGCCCGCGCCGCAACGCGGCCCAGCCTACCTCCGCATGGTCAAGCCCCCGTATGAAAAGTTGGGCACTTCGGTTTCGTTGTTCGGCAGGCAAGGTCTGCAGGACAATTCCGTCTTCTGCGGCCGTATAGAAGGGATCCATGGCCTCAGGGGTGAAGTAGTCGATGCCGGACTGCGCCTTCCAGTCTCCGAGTGCAATATCGTCGAACCGATCCTGCAACGCTTGATTGACGATGGAACCGCCGCCGACGCATTTGCCGCGCAGGAATCCCATCAGACAACGGGTGTCGTACTCAAGCCCCCCGCCCCAGAACATCTGCGCGGAATAGTCGGCTTCATTGGCAGGAAAGGTGCTCGCGGTGAAATGCTTTCCCGCTTCTATGAGCAGGCACTTTGCCCCCGCGCGTTGCAGAAGGCCCGCAACGACACCTCCGGAAGAGCCAGAGCCAACCACAATGAAATCGTAGGTACATCCGCTTGCCATGATGGTAATCTCTTGCCTCCCCCAAGGCGCCCTCGCTACTTGCGTTTCTTTTTCGCGAGAGACTCCATCTTAAGACCAATCAGTGCGGCCTTGAGAACCCAGAATGGGCTTCCGCCATAGATCGCGTCCAACAACCTACTGAAGAGATGATACTTCTCTTTGCTGTACGGATACCAGTAGACCTCCGGCTTCTTTGTGTGGTCGATCAGGACCGATTTCGGGTTCGAGAATCCCTGCAGGCCGAGCGGGCCCTTGTAGCGTCCAAACCCGCTGTCTTTGGTCCCGCCAAAGGGTAGACCCGGGTTACCCTGCGTGGCAAGGACGTTGTTGATCGAAAGGCTGCCCGTTTCGATGCGCCGTGCGACCCGTTCCGCGCGCACCAAGTCCTGCGACCAAACGCTTCCACTCAGCCCATACGGTGAATCGTTGGCCATCGCCACGGCTTCGTCTTCGGTCTTGAACTTCTCCACCGTTACCACGGGACCAAAGGTCTCGTCTTGAAGCACCTTCATCGACTTGTCCACGTTCGTAATCATGGTCGGCGGAATGGCGTGCGAACCCTCGGTATGCGTCCCCGCTGAAAAGACTTCTGCCCCTTTGGCCTTGGCGTCTTTAATTTGCTCTTCAACAATCTTCACCTGGAAATCCGCGGTAATGCAGCCAACATCGAGATTGCCTTCGTCGGCTTTGCCCTCGCAGGCGCCCGCATGGCTCAGTTTTTCGATTCGCCGCTTCAGCGCAGCCACGAACTCGGGATAAACCCCTTCCTGCACGATGATTCGCTCCACGGACGTACACGTCTGGCCGCAGTTCATCATGCCGCCCCAGGCCGCCGCCTTGGCCGCACGCTCCACGTCCACGTCATCGAATACGACCATGGGATCTTTGCCGCCAAGCTCCAGTTCCACGGGTATCAGGTATTTAGCCGCCTGTTCCATGATCTGCCGGCCTGCGCGCGTGCTCCCCGTAAACAGTATCTTCGCGGGTCGTTGGTCAATGAGCTTTCGGCCAACGTCTTTCCCGCCATACACCACCGTAATGGCTTCCTTCATGAATCCGCTCTCTTCGACAATTTCTTCGATAAGCCCGCAGAGCGGCGTCCATTCCGAAGGTTTGAACACAACGGAGTTGCCCGCCGTGAATGCGGTCACAATGGGCACAAGCGCGAGATTCAGCGGAAAATTCCACGGCGAAATAATGAGAACCGTACCAATGGGTTCGTAGTAGATCTTCGACTTCTTGGGAAACTGAAGCAGCGGTGTTGAAACCACCTGGTCCCCCAGCACCTTCTCGGCATTCTTCTGGTAGTAGTGAATGATATCGAGTATCGCAAACACCTCGGAAACCAACGCATCCGTTCGCGCCTTGCCGGTTTCCTCAACGATGCGGTCAACAATCTTCTCTTTGTTCGCCAGAAAATAGCGCTTAATCTTCCCGATTTCTTCCAGCCGCTCCCGAACCGTCATCGCGCGGATCGTGCCGAACGCCGCGCGAGCCCGCTCAAATGATTGCTGGATTTCCTGATCGGTCGGCTCGCGGAACGTGTATATCGTTTTGCCCGTGCGTGGATTCCGTACCGCGATTTCGTTGGGGGCCGCTTGCGATGCAGAGGAAGTTTGAGGGGCGGTTAGGGTGCTTTCCGTTATCATTGAGTGGACCTCCTACTGCACAGATTCGGGTTATGAGGTTCGAATTCAAAGACAAGGAACAAGCGCTCTGTCGTGATTCAACAGAACAGAACCCACGAGCAAATGAAGCGCATTATTGTATGGACAGCCACCGGACCTTGCGGAAGCGGTTACCTGACCTTTGGTCAAGCCAAGGGCACTATATCAGATGGTCCAAAATGCTGCAATAGCAGCAATCGTCACGACAGCCCCTACGCTCGACCCAGAAGTCTGGACATCGACTCTATTTCTCAAGGTTTCCCGCAGCACGAACAACTTC
The DNA here is from genome assembly GCA_019695095.1 of Candidatus Hydrogenedentota bacterium. NCBI lineage: Bacteria > Pseudomonadati > Candidatus Hydrogenedentota > Candidatus Hydrogenedentota bacterium. Next base: position 29,342 of record JAIBAQ010000002.1, on the reverse strand, counting down.
AGCAGAAGTCTTGGCATCGAGCTTAAGCCCTGCCTGAGCGCGCGAAAAATCATTGCCCAGTAACGCAATTCCTGCCGACTGCTCGCCGGCGACTTCGACAAAAACAGCAGCATTGGCAGGTGCGGCCGAGTTGCGCACCATCGCATCGCGCACGTTGATAAGTCGCATCACGGAAGCGCCGTCAGGCGAAGCTTGGGCCTTCAAGTCGTCGATGACCAATCCCGTTACATCGTCGCATACCACCGCATGGCCCGGATCGCTGAGGGCTGCGGGCTCGGGCATCCCCCCATCCACACGCCAGCGGATCTTACCCGAACGCACTTCACTCAATACCCAGTAGTCCTTCTCGCAGAACACTTGCACGTTGCGCAAGGTAAGCCCCGCCACATGCCGCGCATACAAGCCGTAGGACGGCAGTCCTCCAAACATGGTTGCCTCGGGGTATTCGTCCGCGTATTCAGGTATGACTTCCTCGTCGCTGCGGTGTGGCCCTCCGCCAACAAATCGCACACGAATGTCGGAAAGTGTAACACCTTCAATGTTGTGCCCTGGCAATCCCGCAACGGAACACGATAGCGACGCGCCCGTAGATACAATGTTGTTGATGGAGATATTGCGGACCGTGCCCGGAGTTGGCGTATCCATATCGCGACCACGGTTGCCCAGGCGGATGAAGACCGGCGCGCGACAATCGACCATCGTGCAATTCGAGATTACGACGCCGTCGATATTGGACCCATCCACGGACTCCAGCGATATGCCGCTTATCGCGGGCCGCCTGCCTTCCAAACCCGACATCACGCAGTTGCTTACGGCAATCCTCTTGAAATCGCCGCCAGACTCGGTGCCCAGCTTGAATGCACTGCAAGCTGTCCCAAGAAAACAGTTCGTAACCGTGATGTTTTCGCAAGCACGGCGTTCGCCCAGAGAGAAACTCGCCTTCGGTACGATCGCATCATCGAAGGTCTCGATGTGGCAATTCGAAATACGTACGTTCTGGCACGCATCGGGGTCAATACCGTCAGCAAACCCGTTCTGTATCGTCACGCCGTCGATGGTCACGTAGTCCGTTCCCAACATGCTGATGGCGTAGTTCGGTATATTTATGACATGAATGCCGCGAATCTCCACGTACTTGCAGCGCTTCAATCCGACTGCCTTCGGCCCGCCACGGTGCTCGTAGTTGCTGTCGATCGTTCCCGAGCCCACAATGCCGATGTGCTCGACGCCTTCGCCCCAGATCAACGACTGATGGAAGAATGAAGTCTCTCGGTCAGCGTCATTCTCGAATCCCAATTCCTCGTACGGATCATAATCGGCAATGTCCTTGCTGCCTTTGATAACCGCCGCCGTGTCGAGATACAGCGTTACGTTACTCTTCAGGTGAAGGCTGCCGCAGAGATAAGAACCCGGCGCAAAATACACCGTACCGCCGCCACCCGCCGAGCATGCATCGATGGCCTTCTGTACCGCCGCCGTGTCCTTCGCCACGCCGTCACCCACCGCCCCAAACGCGCGCACGGCATAGGGGGAGGATGGAGGAAGCGACGTTTGAGCAATTGCCATTGCACAAAACACCAAAAGCAACGCAGAGGCTAGTGTTCTCACTGGATAAATCTCCGAAGACTCATCAGTCGCAAGTTGAGCTCTCTTCCAATGCACATTGGTCAGACAATCTCAGTCGAGGGCTGCTGCGTAACGCTTCTCGAACCCGGCTCATGTGGGGCAGCCGCCCTCGGCTACCTTCATCTTCTTGTCTTACTTCTTTACTGGCGCGCGCTCAGCCACGCCAGGCATTGCCGGGAACGGCGCATGCGGCTCGGCCTGATACCAGTATGCAACGGATGCAATGTCATCCGACAGCTTCTTGTACTTGCCGTCCTTACCCCATCCTAGGGCCTGGATCGTGACCCGCAAGTCTTGGTCATAACAGATGGGATCCTGAATGTGCCAACGGTAGAGGCTCCAATGGTTCGGCGGTTCATCGCCGTCTTTTGTAGGCAACGTCGTGCCCACGTAGGCCGTCGTGTAAGGCTCCGGGAACCCGTAGCTGCCGCAAAAATAGTCCTCCGTGCCCGTGCCGCAGATGGTCGGAAACTCGGTGTCGCCATCCATGTAGAACTTAATCTCTCCTTCGCCGAACCATCCCTTCTCGAACTGCGTCCACGCGAGGAACGTACCGACGTAACGCCCTTTCCCTTTCACACCGTCGAGAATCACGCACGGATTGACTGTATCCGTCTTGGCGCGCCGCCACTGCGCGTGCAGGTACGCCGCGTTGTCAGGCACGCTCGTTTCCGCATACGTAATCTGATACGCGACCAGCATCAGATCCGCCGAGTCGTCGTTTGAAATTGTAACCTTCGCATGGTTGCGAAATGGCATTGGCCAATAGCAGTTCAAACCGTTCGCGGGATTGTTGACCACCGCCAGCGAATTCACGGGCGCAAACTTCTCGTGTCCCACGGCGAAGAAGTCTGGCACGGGTACTTCAATGGAAGGCGTCTCTTCGCCGTCCCAGTAGAATCGCAGCACGTAGCTGCGTTTCCAGTTGGCGTCCGCGCCCGCAATCCAAATGTGTTGGACGACGCCCGAGCCGTCCACGTCCATCAGCGTCGCCGTCTCGCCCGCGTTCACGCGGATGAACGGACGCACCTTCCACCCCTGTCCGAGGTCATCCGCCGCGCGTGCCGCCGCCGCGGGCTTCTCCTCCGAAGGATTCGGCACGGCCATCCCGCCCTTGCCCTTCTCACCCGTCGGATTCTCGGCACTGATCGAACGCGTCCTCGCATCGGTGAGGAACGGGAGCGCGCCAAGCCCTCCAAACATAGCGGGTTCCCCCATCGTCTTTACCCGTGAATTGTCGGCAAGCGCGGAAACCGTGAATACGACCGCCAGCATGGCAACCGTAACAACCTGATGTCTCTTCATGTTGCCCCCCCTGCTTTCTGCAGCACATGACAAATTGTGAAGTCACTATAACGGCAATTATAGGCCGTCTGTTCTTGTTCATTCATCCAAAGAGTCCACTCGCATTGACGCAGCCGGACACATCGTGACACACGGGCATCGACCGTTCTACACGTCACATCATCTCTCTCCAGTGAGTTTTCGTGTTACGCTTATACTTTCCCGTACACCCAAGACTAAAACAAATAACAGGAACAAGATTAGTGAAAACCCGTCTAATGCCTGTAGCTGTCTTTCTCGCGGCAATAATCTGCGGATGTGGGCATAAGGATGGCCGTTCGGATCCGTACCAAGTCTATGCCGCTTCTCTCAGTCAAGGCTTACAAATTTCGAATCCACTCCTTCTCGTTCAGGAAACGGAGACGTGGAAAAGCTCGCTGAGCGAAGAAATTCGTAAGCAGCTCGCTGGGTTAAGGCAAGATACGCTAGAAGACTTCTTGCTGAAGAACAAGGAGTCAGTGACACTGACGGATACATTTCCGTTGAAGCTGAACATAGTTCTCATTCCCAATAGCCAAATCAAAGATCTCTTTCAAACTCACGACAAGAAGGCGTATGACGTCTTGAAAGGCCTCTACCCAGGGAGTATCGGATTCACTCGCGTATCCCAGGTCGGGTTTAGCAAAGATGGCACACAAGCCCTCTTATACGGCGTGGGTTCAAGAGGTCCGACAGGTGGCGGAGGCGGCATTACGCTCTTGGATTGGGATGGCGAAGTTTGGCGGGTGACTGCCGACGCACAGATCTGGATCTCGTGATCGCGAAACCACACGTTCCTGCCTACAGAAACACCTGGCCCTCACCGCGATAAGTGGGAATTTCATCGACAACCTTGCCTTCCGAGACGGCAAGCAGCACGTTGAACCGTTCGCACATTTCACCGGCCTTGCTGTAGCGCATGAAGATCGGATCGCCGAGATTAAGCGACTCGGGACCGTCACATACAACAGGGGTCTGCACCTCCCCCGCTCCTTCGGTCGACAACAAGCGCGCACCTTTCGGCAGGTACGGCCGGGGCTGCTTTTCTTTGCCTGTGCCAGACGCCACGTACCCGCCGCCGTGGCAGGTGTAGATATTCGGACAGGGTTTACGCGTGATTTCGATGGCATAGCCCACCGCGGGCGAATGATGAAATCCCTGGTACCAGTCGAACAACAGCGGCGAGAAGAATCCCGAGCCAACCGTCACCTCGGTAATGCAGGACTCCGACGCGGTCGATTCAACACTGCCCGTGCCGCCGCCGTTAACAAACCCGAGGTCGAAACCCGCGTTCTTCACCGCCTCGACGATCCGCGCGCGCCGTGCACGCACTTTCATCAGTGAGCGTTGCTTCAAATACCGGACCACGGCGTTCTTGAGTCCGCCGCCCGGCACGTTGTCCGGCAGCCCGGCGATCTGCGCCTCGTATCCCATCAGCCCATGAAGCCGCACATACTTGCTCTCTTTGATTTCCCGGCACACAGCGAGGGCCTGCTCGGGGGTCGTTATCGGCGAACGCCGCACCCCGAAGTACAGTCCCGGAAACTGGGTGGACATGTCGATGTCAATGCATACCGGAATGAAGACGCGGAATACGCCGCCCACCTTCTCCAAGAACTGCACGTGCTCTGCGCAGTCGACCATCAAGACGATGCGTTTGCCCCGGCGAAGCTCCTCCGCAAACGCCATGTCGTCGGCCTCTCGCAGGGCCGGATACGCAACAAGAATATCGTCAAAACCTTGCTGGCTCAGAAACACGGCCTCGCGCACGCTGTATGCCATGATGCCGCGATAGATGGGATTCGCATCGAGGATTCGCTCAAGGAGCGGAATGGAGCGAACCGACTTCGATGCGATACGAATCGTACGCTTTCCCGCGCGCACCGCAATGTCCCGAATGTTCTGGTCGAATAAATCGAGGTCCACGAACGCAAACGGCATCACGCGCCCGGCAAACACTTCGCGGTAGTATTGATAGGTGCGTTCCATCGTCCTCTTCGTCCAATGTGTCCGGGAAGCCCGTTCCGATTAACCCGCTTCAGCCTAACACGTCTGACCCACGAAATACGTCTTGCCGTCCTTCTCCCGGATCGGATAACGCAAAAACACCAGGAATCCGCACACACACGCTGCACCGCAAAGCAGAGCCATCAGTTTGAGACCAAATGGAGTGGGTTGCTTAGCGGGCTGCGGTACAGTCCATCCCGCCACTTCCTTCCATTCGATCGCATACTTTCCCCGCGGCAGATCGGTCAATTCCGCCGGTCCCTTGCCTTCTCGCACGATCCCGTCAGGACCGCTCAGTCTCCAGGGGGCATTGATAGACGCAGGTTTGGGGCTGATTCGGACCACCCCAGGCGCGTATTCCGTGGCCGGCGCGACTGAGTCGGACGGAATTGCCGTTCCTTCTTGCGGTGAATACGATCCGCTGATCACCAGTGCGCCACCCTCGCGCAACGTCTGGGTGCCATCGCTTCCCAGGTACGGCACGATGGTAAAGCTCAGCATCGAGAGTCCAATCATGATCTTCTGCGCAACACCTTGCCCGCCGACATACAGCGCCTCACGCCTGCGGCCCGTAAGCTTCTCGTCGTAGTCTACGACATCGGCAAGGACCGCAAAGGGCAAGACCATGAATCCCGCGGCGGGAATGCCGAAGAGGGACATAATGACCGCCGTCTGAATGAACTCGCTTCCTATGGGGAGTATGCCCACGAGGGCGATGGATGCCATGACTACCGCGCCCGCGAGAAACGTCACTTGCATGAGCACATACTTTCCGAATTTCCCTGCAAGTGCGTTGAACACAAAGAAGAACGCGAGGTTCACAAGCAGAAACGGCAGCATAACCATGGTTACCGCGCCCTCGTCGCGTCCGAGGTAACTCAGCACCCACACCGGCACAAGAACAATCAGGCCATTCAGTCCATACCAGAACAACGCGGTCGCGCCGAACACGCACCGGAATGGCTGATTCTTGAGGGCAAGCCTCGCGGATGCGAAAAGGCCCATGTGTTCCTCTTTCGAGATAGATGGATGCTCGCGTTCGCGAATAAGGGTGCAAACCGGGAGAAAACATAGCAGCGCCAACGCACTCACCAAGAGGGACGCTTTGGTCCAACCATAGGTGTTGAGAATGGCGCCCATGGCCGCGAACAAAAATGTGCCCAGCATGATGAAGACGGACTGGTACGTGGTCAGGTCGACACGTTCCTTAAGATTGGACGAAATCTCGGGAAGCAGCGCCAAGTATGGCGTGATAATCACGGCATAGAGATACAGATAACATTGGAGCAAAACGAAGACCCACGCGACGTTCATCCAGTGAAGATGGTCGACGGGAGGCGCAAACAACAGGGAAAAGACCACGACGAATGGGATAATTCCCAGCCGCAAATACGGCATGCGGCGGCCCCACTTGGTACGCGTTTGGTCGCTCCAATGGCCCACCACGGGATTCGCTATCGCTTCCATGATGCGGGCGAATAGAACGATGACGCCAAAAAGCAGGGGCGGAACCAGCGGCTGCATTTCGCCGGGCCGGACATAGCGCACCAGCAGCCATTGCATGAAAACCATGTCGGGTAGATTCATGGTGATGCCGGCCATCCCGAAGGCTAGCCGTTGACGGAACGACAATTCACCCATGCGTCACCCGAATTGCCCGGATTGAAACTGAACCCATGACACCCCCCTTGCCTACAGTCCGATGGCGCTCTTGAGCTTGAGCCCTTCTTCGCCTTTCCCCTCAAACTTGATCTTGCCCTGAAAGAAGGCCGTCTCCAACCGCTTCTTCCCCAGTACAATCGCGGCCCACGTACCCGCGGGCATGCGCAGCGTCAGATCGGGACTTGCCGGCCTGTCGCCGGTCCGCACGTCCATTCTCCCGTCACCCACGTAGACGCCGAAGCTCTGATCGGGCACGCCACCCTCGCCGGTCAGAATCAACGAAACGGTGCAACTCCAGCCGGCTACTGCGGAAGGATCGAACCGTTGCGGCAGGCTCTCTGTCAACGTGCGCGCCTGCGGCGCATACTTGGCCGTCGACGCGCCAAACTGAAACCAGGGTTTCCGCCTGGGTCCAACAATCACGTCCTCCCGCTCACGCATCCTCCGGCGCACGTTATACAACCATGGAAACGGGCGTTCGAGTTCGTCAATGTACACTTCACGGCGCTTACGCGCAGACTCCATCACGGCCAAACCGAACCGCAACACCTCACGGCCCTCCTCGCCCGATAACGACGGGCGCGACTGACCATGGATCGCTTCGATGAAGTTCCTCGTGGACCCTTTGAATCCTTCCCCCCAATCCGCGGGTACCTCGTGGTGCGTCCAGCGTTCTCCGTCAAACACACTCACTGGCGCGCGCTCTTTCTGGATTTCCCCCGTACCCCGATTGACGAGGATTATACCCCGGCTTCCGGTGAACTCGAACCATTCGTCGTTGGAATAGTAGTTCGAGGGGATGTGCAAATCGGCGGCATGCAGAAAATCCACCACGCCGTAACGCTTCGAGTTGCGGCTCTTCCACATCACCACAGAGGGCGTATCGAGTATACCGTTGAGCGAATCGACCCACGCACACACGCGCTCCGGCTCGCCAAGGAACCACCACCCCACAGCCCACTCGTGATGGCCGTGATCGAACGTCTCGTATCCGAAACCCTGCGCCGCAATGCGAAACTGCTGCTGATAAGTCGACTCGGAAACCTGCCAGCCGCCTTTGGGACTGGCCACGTACTTAATCCGCATCCCCGCGAGTTCGCCAATGGCCCCCTCATCGATCAACTGCTTCGCCAGAACAAGAGGCGGATAGGTCACGTAGACCTCCGTTATCTTGAACACGACATTCGAGGATTTCGCCTCGGCCAGTAATCGATCCGCGCTTGCAAGGCTCGTTGTAAGGGGTTTCTGACACGCGACGTGCTTCCCGGCTCGGATTGCGGCCGTGACAATCGGTTCGTGCGTGTCATACGGCGTGAGTACCTCGACCGCGTGAACATTGGCGTCGGCAAGCGCTTCCCGGACATCCGTGAAGGCCTTTTCCGCCCCCCACTCCTTCCGGCGCGCCTCGGCCCGTTCCGGCAACACGTCGCACACCGCATAGATACGGGCATCCGGATTGCCTGCGTATCCCAACGCATGCAAATCGGCTATGCGCCCTGCCCCGATAAACGCCACGTTTACGATAGCTGTACCCCCCCGCGCACCAAGCTCCCTTGGCTCTGGCCGCCTCTGGCTTGGATCCCTCTCACTATTTTGCCCACGAGGCCAAGCCGCTGCAATCCCCGTGGCCCGTCAAGACTTGGACCCAAAACACTCTCGCCTGACAAAGACAAACCGATTGACTATTTCCCTACGTTTGTGCGATGACAATGGGGTACTGGGGAGACGTGTTGCAATCGTAATGCACATACAAACGTGTGTGACGATTCTCTGGGGCTTACGGGTAAAGAGCCCAAACACGCTATATCTATGAACGCGGAAGGAGTCTCGCCATGAAACGTCTGGGGGTATTGATTGTTGGTGCACTTCTCGTGCAGACATCAGTTTGGGCGGAATTGCAGAACGTCGAAGTCGGCGGAAAGATCCGCGTTCGCTGGCGCCATTGGGATTACGCGTATGCGGACGATTCGCGAGGGGAAATACGCATCCCCGGCAACTTCCTGCCGCGTCGCCCGATCGGCGATGAGCGCGGTGTAGTTAGCGTCTTCAATTGGGACGACAAGGGCAATGACCTTGACTTCACGGAGATTCTGACGCTCCTGAGTGTGAAGGCTGATTTCACCGACCACGTAGCGGCACAAATCGAACTGGAGTCCTACGACATCTTCGGAGAAGATTTTCGCTCCGACTACATCACTGGGGCCGATTCCAGGGCAAACACCAATGATGATGTAGAGGTCGTTCAAGCATATATCGAAGCCGATGAGTTGTACGGCACTCCACTTCGCCTGCGAGTTGGCCGTCAGAAGATGGAATTTGGCAAGGGATGGATTGTTGGCGCCACGGCGTCTTCAGGCCGCTCGCAGCCGTTCGACGCACTGCGCCTCACCTATTCCTCCGATATCCTCGACGTCGATGCGTGGGCATCGGTACTCGCTGAAGGTGGCGTCGGCGAACAAGACGGCGATGTCGATTTCTATGGCGTCTACGCAACACTGAAACCCATTGAACCACTCAGCGTTTCAGCTTACTGGCTGTTCGTGCGCGATGCGCGCTCCATAAGCGATACAAATTTCGTCGCGCCAATCGAATGGCTTGAAAACTGGCTTGGCCGCGACGATTACGATCCCACGACACTCCACACCGTCGGAACACGCCTCTTCGGCAAAGCGGGCAATTTTGATTACGACCTCGAGTTGGCCTATCAGTTCGGTGAGGCCGATGCCGTTGGTGCGCTATTCCGTCCCATAGGGTTTAACTACGGAGACGATGGCGCGGAATTCAGTGCGTGGGGCGGCGATGTTGAAGTCGGGTACTCCATGGAGTTGTGGTGGTTGCGGCGCGCCTATATCGGCGGCGCCTATTTCGGCGGCGAAGACAATCGCGACGTCGATTTCTTCGAATGGCTCCTGGGGACCGGTTCGCCGGACGCCAGCGTCTCCTTCAATCGCGTATTCCCCTCGTATACCTACACTGAAATCTTGGACCGTCCACGCAACATGTCGAATGTCTGGCAAGCTCGCGCAGGTGTGGAACTCCAGGCAACCGAAACCATCTCCGCTAAGCTGGAACTCGCCTACTACGAGGCACTAGAACCTTTTGACATGCCCGCGTATGTGACGTTTGGCGATTTTCGGGTGCCATTGGCCCCCGCACTCAGTTTCTGGACCCAGGAAGGAGGCGACGAGATAGGCTTTATGAGCACTCTCCAAGTCACCTACGACTATACTGAAGACTTGATGTTTCGTGCGACGTGGCAGCACCTTTTCAGCGGCGACGGCACGCAAGATGGCGCGTTCATCACCAATAACGGCCTCTCTTCCATTATGGGCACAGATGACGCAGACGCGGACTATTTTAGTCTTGAGGCCGTGTTGAAGTTCTAAATTTCCACTATACGCACTTTAAGCCGGGCGCCGCTTCTCAAAAGGCGGCGCCCGGCGCTTGTTTACAGGCCCCCCAACAACCTGGATTCCTCTGCCAAAAACCAATTCGCTTCCCGCAAGGTCTATTGGTAGCACCTGCGTCCCTCACCAGCGCACGTAGAGTTTGGGGACTGTCATGTGCATAATGCCCAATCCGGCGTATGGTCTGCGCCGCAGAATGGCTGTCTTGGTACATACGTGAAGGAGTAGAACCGGATGTCACACACGTCTTTTGTTTCAACAAGCCGTACCTTGAGACGCGAATCTCCGCCTATGGTGTTATTCGAAAAGGCCAAGCGCCTCGGAATCTGGAATCCGTCGGATATCGACCTCACTCAAGACGCAAAGGACTGGCACCGCCTCACCGGGATTCAACAACACGCCATGCTGTTGCTCACCTCGCTCTTTCAGGCTGGAGAAGAGGCCGTGACGCTCGACTTGCTCCCGCTCATCGATGTGATCGCGAAGGAGGGCCGTCTCGAGGAAGAACTGTTCCTCACAACCTTCCTGTTTGAAGAGGCAAAACACACCGACTTCTTCAACCGCTGGGTATCGGAGGTCGCCCCCGAGGCAGGGGATCTCAGCCGTTTCCATGGCCCCAACTATCGGGCGCTGTTCTACGAGGCATTGCCGTCGGCCCTCAACCGCTTGCGGGAGGACCCTTCCCCGGCCGCATTAACCCGCGCGTCGACAACTTACAACCTCGTCGTCGAAGGAATCATTGCTGAAACGGGGTATCACGCTTACTTCTTGTCACTGGATCGCCTTCAAGTAATGCCGGGCACGCGCCGGGCGGTTACCCTGCTCAAACAAGACGAATCACGCCATATCGCGTATGGCATCTACTTGATTTCCCGCTTGATGGCTGAGGATCCAGACTTGTGGGACGTCGTCGAGGAGACCATGAACGAGCTTCTGGGCCTCACGCTTGCTATGATTGAAGAAACGTACGTCCACTACAAGGAACCGCCATTCGGCATCGGACGCGAGGTATTCAACGAATACGCCATGCGCCAGTTCCAAAAACGTCTCGATCGCATCAATCGGGCACGCGGCATGACCATGGACGAGGTGTGTCTCGTGACGCACGCGGCCATCGATGAAGACGACGCTTAGTTCGAAGCAACCAAATGCAGATATGCCAGGAGGCGCGTAACGCCCTCCTGCCCAAGCCAGACAACGGCTCCGTAATAGACGACGCAAGGAATCACGGCTAAATAGCCAAGAACGACGATCACGCCGTCTTCTTCCAGCAGCCCCAGGCCGCATAGGAAGATAGGGATGGCTACGACCGTGTTGCTGAACGGCACTGGCAAGGGCACTGGTAACGCGAGCAGCAACGCCAGCATGGAAACGTAGACGGCATGGCACCGCACGGCGACACCACCCGTGCTAAGCGCAGGAAATCTAGGTCGCAGCAGATGCTCGATAAGGCGGAACAGCCCCAACAGGCGCGTGGCGCTGTGTTCAATCAAGCGGTGAGAAACGGGCTTCTCGCGCAAGGCGCGAGGAAGCCAGGGTGTCCGGCCCAAAAACAGGTACAGCCCGACAAAGGCAAGCACTAATCCAAAAGGACCCGCAATGAACGGAATGCTGATGGGCAACGTCAGCGGAAAACTCAAAAGCACGATCAGCAAGGCATGCCCTCTCTGCGGAAACATGTCCAAGATATCCCCAAGCAGAAGTTCACGGCCATTGGTCTTTTCAACGAGGGTCTGTAGATCGCTGGAGAGAGTGCTTACACGTACACGCAATTTCGGCAATACCTTTCTTGAAGCGGGCGGCGGATTATGACCGATCGGAAGCCCGCAAACAACAGTCCCGGCTGAAAGAAACGCAAGGAGATACGGCAATGGACAACCCAAAGATCGAGATCTACCGAAGTCAACTCGCCTTCTGCCGCACCGAAACGGTACGCGTCGCGGAAGACGTCAAGCCCGAACTGCGGCTGGTTCAGTTACGGGAAGGGAAAGCCCATCCAATGTGGCTCATCGGACACCTTACCAACACGATCAACACGGTGGTCATTCAATGGATGTTGGGCAAAAATAGCCTGGTCCCAAGAGGATTCAGCCGCAAGTTCGCCCCCGATTTTGCCGGAGGCTCACCAATCACGAACCAAGCCAGCGACTATCCAGCGTGGGAAGAGGTGCTCGGGCTATACAAACAGATTATGGACTGCGCCCTCGAAAACCTCGCCGAACTAAATGACAGCGATCTTGAACTACCGCTAAAGGGCGAAATGCCGGAAGGCCTTCGGTCGTTCTTCTCCTCGAACGGACGCACTCTGGCCATTATGGCGAGTCACGATTCGTACCACCGCGGCCAAATTGGACTGCTCTCGCACCTATAGTCCGCAATTTGCGCCGGCGCGATTGAGCGCCAACGCAAATTGCTCACGTGCAGGACGTTGAGTGTATGCCATGAGGATTTCTCGCGAACACACTATGTCTGTGGCGAAGTGCCTAGCCTTTCGCTGTAAGTCCCGCAAACGCACTGGCGACGAGAGAAGTCCCGTGTTCGTGAAAAATCCGGGATAGCGGGACTACTCGGCGTCGTATATCACCACTCGGTCCCAATAGCCTGCGTACGTCTGCACGAACGCCTTGTGCACTGGATGAACCTGGTAGGCGTCATGTCCGGCTAAGTCGTCGAATAGAACGGTGAGCGCGAACGAATAGGAACGATCGATAACAGGCCGGTCTGTGTTCGCGGGAACCCCAACGTAAGTCGCACGACTCACTTCTATGCCTTCAAGCGAATGAAGGCCCTCGCGAAACGTACGAACCTCTTCGTCCGACAGTGAGTTCTTGAGCCAAAAGTAAACGGAATGAACAAACATGCGTAGATCTCTTTCCCTTATAAGTGACACTGAAAAGCAAGCATAGGAGAGTCGTGGCGCACTTGGCAATTCGCATAAGACCTAAATGAATCGTCGACCGGTCTTCACCAGCTTGTTACGTCCCCTCGGCATTGTCTCTTGGTAATGGACGTGGCAGGCGGACAAATCCATACAAAAGTGAAACAAGGCATACCAGCACAATGAGCAGGCACATCCAAGTTGCGAGTGGCCGGAGTTCCAGAGCATTGGCAAGCCACGGTCCGGTCGGCCCATTCAACTGCCTGAATAGCGGTGAGTGACGCCAAGAATCGTGCACCGTGCCAAATCGAAAATTCTCTATGGCCGTCTGCAACCGAGTCAGATAGAGGTATCCGAATATCTCCGTGGAAACAAAATACGCCTGCTGGACTGCTGCCAGGAATCCCGCCGCGAGCGCACATCGAATCCACGCCAATCGCTCCGTGGAAAACGCTCGATGCAAGCCGGAGCCAAGCGGAAGCAATAGCATAGGTATAATCGCAACAAGATACCTTGGTCCAAGACAAAATCCGCCATGCCAATCGCTTCTGGACGCAATAAACACAATCCGGATAAGAGACGCGGCCAAGATAGCAATCGCAATCCGACGGTGCGTGCGAAAAAACGCCGGCCAAAACACAATGGCCACGGCGATCAATGGACAGAATAAAAGCAGTCCCTTCGCGGGTCCTACAAGCAGTTGAGGCAGATTCGTTGGCGCAATCCAATGCCCATAGTGCAGTTTCTCCGCAAGCACCGGATCGACGGACCGCCCTGTCTCCAACGGGTTTCCAAATCGTGCATAGTTGTACCAACCCAGCAGAGCCAACACTACGCATAAACCCGCAAGGAACGCCGAAATAGGCACGAAATCTCTAACACGGATCTTAAGCGGCCACTGCAGAAAGGCAGCGGCGAAGAATGGCACAAAAAGGATTGATGTAATATGCGTTGCAGTCGACAGGCCAAGACTAAATCCCGCACACAATGCCAGTGCCCACCTGTCCTGCGTATGATGCCACCGGATTAAGAAATAGAGCGAAGACAAGGCGAAGAACGTTGCCAAGGGTTCACTAAAGAAAGTCCCCGAATAGGGCCAGGCCAAAGTCCCCAGCGCATACATGAACGTAAGGGTCGCAGCGGTTCGCACACAATTCCACAACGCAACTGCAATCCACCAGATCATGATTGCGCTCGCCGCGCTCACAAATGAATTGAAGAACCCGGTAACGAAACGCAATGCATGGCCATCAAGATGAGAGATGGGCATACCTTTTAGAGCGCGATCGAAACCATAGTCCAGAAGATGGCTGGGCGGGACAGTAAAGGTCAGCTCTGCGTACCAAGGCGTGGGATTAATGGCTTTCCCAAACGCAACGAGCGGAGCAGCCAGGATTGATTGCAGCGGACCAAACACACTGTACTTCTTTCCGTCAATCCCCGTGGCTAGGCCAAACTCGGGCCAACTTTCCACGGGATTGGGAACGTCCCACTGATGCCTGGTGACCAACGACTCCGCAGTTCTGAAGACGATTTCGCTGTCCGGCGACCGCAACCCGCCGTAGCACGTCAGCGCATAGACGATCAAGAGCACTACCCCAAACAGGAGAGTCATGAGATGGTAACGCTTGCCACAACTTATCTTCATTGCCCGCAATTTATCTCCTGCACTACACGCTAAGGTGCTATCGTAACCGAAGTACTTCTGCCAAACATAGCACATTTCTCTGGGAACCCACGGAATGCACTTGCCCTATGCCACGCTGGCCCTGAATCGGATGCACGCCATCATGAATGCAATTACTCGAAGCCGCTTGATTCATCAAACCCCTCTACACCGTCTCTGGCACTCCGAATGCCATTCTGCATCGAAAGTCTTACCCAGTGAATCATCGCGGCAGGGAAGCGTTGTGCGGTTGATCGCAGTCCTCTCTCATCGATACACTTTTGTTTCACTTACTTTTCGGAGGTAGTACCATGAAATCCAAGACCAAGACGCTTCGGGCCGGTGTGATTGGCGCGGGAGCGATTGCGCAAGCTTGCCACATGCCGGGATATGCCAAAGACAAACGCGTCGATTTTGTTGCGTTCGCCGACCCCGCGGTCGACCGTCACGCCGAGGTTCTGAAGCTGTTCCCGAAGGCAAAGGGATACGCAACGCACGCGGAAATGCTCGCCAAAGAAGACCTCGATGTTGTGAGTGTCTGCTCGCCCAATCGATTCCACGCGTCGGCAAGTATGGACGCCCTGAAAGCCGGTTGCCATGTCCTGTGCGAAAAGCCCATGGCAATGACTTTAAAAGAATGCGACAAGATGATTGCCGTCGCGAAGGCACAACGTCGGAAACTCATGATTGGGTTTACCAACCGAATGTACACGGGGCCGATGCTGTGCAAGCAGATGCTTACCAAGAAAGCGCTCGGCAAACCCTTCATGATGCGCGTGCGGTTTGCGCACAGCGGTCCCTACCCCGGTTGGGCCAAGGGCACTTGGTTCTACAAAGCTGCCATGGCGGCAGGCGGAGTGATGCTCGACATGGGTATTCACGCCATCGACCTGTGCCTGTGGATGTTCGGCCCTGCCACTTCGGTTTATGCGAAGGCCGCGACGCTGATCAAGAAAATCGAAGTCGACGACAACGCCCTCCTGATGCTTGAATTCAAAAGTGGCGCGCTCGGCTACATCGAAGTCGGATGGACCAGCAAACCCGGATTCTCGGGATTCGAGATTTATGGCACGGAAGGGACCTTGATTTGCGACTACAACCGGGGGCTGCAGCTCTGCGGAGGCAAGGCGTCGGCCGGCCGCGATAGCGTCACCGAATGGAAGACCCTAGACCCAAAGCCCACCACCGGCGGCTGGGATGTCGAAATCTCCCGCTGGATGGACGTGGTCACAGGCAAGGAAAAACTCACCATGGACGGCGCTGCGGGACGTGCAGCCATGCAGGTCGCGTTGGCCGCCTATGAATCCAGCAGGTCCGGAAAGAAGATCACAATAAAGTAACGGCTCGAGCCGTTACCCAAACATCCAGGGGGATTTGTCGTGAGAATCGCGGTCTCTCTTTTAAGCTTCGCCTTGGTTGCGGTATCTCTCCAAGCGCAGACGCTATTCCCCGCGCGCGCCCACAAGGAATACCGGAGTACCTCTGCAAGCTCCTACGTCTCTATCGTTCAGAAGAGTGGCCAAGTCAATATCGATTTGACCAGCGGCGAGCCCGTCTTCACCAATGTGTATCCCATGGTGTGGCTCGATGGCGAGGAGAAGCCCAAGCCGCTGCCCGTTCTCGGCAAGGCAACGAGCCGCCGGGAAGTCAGCGACAAGCTGGGCAAGGGCCAGGGAATCGGCATGACGTTCAAGTCGTGCGAGTGGCTCCATAATACGTACCCCACCGAACCCTACCTTACCGTACAAGTTGCCTTCACCAACACGGGCAAGAAACCTGTACGCGTAAAAGCATTGATGCCTTGGTGTACCGGTGACAAGCGCAATGGCGGATTCTCTCTGGGGGCTGGCACCTCCGAATGCCAGGTTCTCGAAAATGGACGCAATTTCCCCGGCGACGAATCCCCCCCAGCAATGACGCGTGGCGCCGCCTCAAGTATGTGGAATCTCTTAGCACTGAATACGCAGAATCGGCGTTCGCTCGTGGCCGGGTTCTTGACCAACGATCGCGCCTATACGCGTATCCGCTTCGATAATCCCACGACAGACGAGACATTCGGCGAATTCTTCAAAGAGTTCTCGGCTGAATGTGTCTACGATCCCCCTGTGGAACTGCAACCTGGCGAACGATTGGTATCCGAAGTACTGTACCTTAGCATCGCGGAACGCGACCCCTTTGAAGGGTTGGAACGCTTTTCCCGCCATATGGCCGCCGTTAACAACGTGTCCGGAAAGCGCCCGTTTTCCCCTCACGGCTGGGACTCCTGGAACACGGAATACCGCTCTGACATCAACGAAGCCCGGGTGTACGAGAATCTCGATTTCATCGACAAGAACCTCAAGCGCTATGGCTGGACACACTTTGCAATCGATGACGGATGGCAGAACGCCAAGGGCGACTGGGAAGTCAATCCGGAACGCTTTCCGAACGGCCTGAGATCCATTACCGATGCCATTCACGCGCGCGGCATGACCGCAGGCATTTGGATTGCTCCCTTCACGGTCAATGTGAACTCCAATCTGGCGAAAGAGCACCCCGACTGGCTCGCAGCACCCAATGCGCAAGGCCGCGAGGTCGTCAATGAGGATGACCGCATCCTCGACGTCACTGCCCCGGGCGCTTTGGACTACGTCCGCCAAGTTGCCGCACGAATAAGCAATGAGTGGGGCTTCGACGCGCTTATGGAAGCCGACTATGTTTACCACTTGCTGCTTGCCGAAAAGTACCACGACACGTCGCTGACACGTGTCGAGGTATTTCGTAAAGGCATGCAGGCCTTGCGCGAGGGCATGGGAGAAGACAAGTTCATCATGAGCTTCGCTCCTCTCGCCGTAACAGGCACCATCGCCGACGGCATGCGGCTCGGCAATGACTGCGCCCCCATTTGGCGAAAGGATCCCGAGAAGTGGCCGTGGGGCTGTGTCGAGACGATGACAACAGCGGCGCGCCGCTACTACTTCACGCCGTCGCTCTGGTCGCCTGACGTCGATTGCGCCTACTTCGGCCATGACGCCACACGCGCGCGGTGGGACGTTGCCGACAAACCAAAACTCACTCGCGATCAGACGCTCGCGTGGCTGACGGGCCAAGTCATGACCGGGGGAACGGTGCTTATTGGAGATCGCTTCTCTGGACTTGCGCCAGACGAAGTTGCAGTCCTCCAGAAACTGCTGCCGACGGTGGGCCGTGCACGCCCCATCGATTTGTTCGAGGCCGACAATCCTCAAATATGGCACTTGCCTGTCCGTAGCGCGGTGGGCAACTGGTCGATTCTCGCGCTGTTTAATTGGGACGAATCCGCTGCCAAGACGGTTCCCGTTTCATTTGCGAAACTCGGACTCGACCCGGAGGGATACTTCACCGTTTACGGTTTCTGGGAGGACAAGTACTACGGCATTGGCCAGAAGCAACTCGAAGTGAACATCCCGCCCGGCGGCGTGCGCCTGCTGGCGTTGCGTCCGTACGAGAACCGCCCCATGTTCCTTTCGACGAATCGCCACTTCTCGCAGGGAGCTACCGATTTCAAGTCACTTGAGTGGAATTCGGCCGCCAGGACGCTCCATGGCGTGTTTGAGGGCGTGGCCAACACAGACTATACGATTCGCATCCTCATTCCGGATCCATACAAGGCGGAGACTATTTCTGTTTCAACGGGCAATGCGACAACTCAGATGGAGCAGAATGTGCTTCGCATCGACCTGCATTGCGACTCCGATGGACCCGTAGACTGGCGCTTGAGGTTCTGAACAAATCGATCCCGATATGGTGGGAGTGATATAGTCCAGGTATGGCGCTGACGCAGGAACAACGCGAATGGTTGACGCTGACGCTGGTGCCCGGAGTGGGCACCACGTTGTTCATTCGCTTGCTGGCGCGGTTTCGGACTCCCGCAGCCGTGTTGCGCGCGCCCAAACATGCCCTTCAAGACGTCGTCGGTGAAAAGCTTGCCCAACGCATCACGCAATACAGCGACGTTGTAGATGTCGATGCCCAAGAACGCGCCATGGCAAAGTACGGTGTCACCCTGCTGACGATGGAAGACCCGCGCTATCCCCTTCGTTTGGCTGAAATCTACGACCCGCCACTCGTGCTCTTCGTGCGCGGCGAGTTGCGCGATGAAGACCAGAATTGCGTAGCGCTCGTTGGAACGCGGCGCGCCACGCCCTACGGTCTACGTATGGCGGAGAAGTTCGGGCGTGAAATGGCCGCGCGGAATGTCACTGTGGTTAGCGGTCTGGCATTGGGGGTGGATGCAGCGGCACATCAAGGCGCCATCGACGCGGGTGGGCGCACGGTTGCCGTTCTTGGTTGCGGCGTCGACATCGCATATCCGCCGCAAAACGCCGACCTCATGCAGGACATCACGAAGCACGGTTGCGTTATCTCTCAGTTTCCCATGGGAATGAAACCTTCAGCCGGACATTTCCCCTATCGCAATCGCATCATCAGCGGCATGACGATGGGGACGCTCGTTATCGAAGCTCCACTTTCGAGCGGGGCGCTTATTACGGCGCGGCAAGCGGCGGAACAAGGCCGCGAAGTGTTCGCCGTTCCCGGCCAAGTGGGTGTACTCAATAGCCAGGGCCCGCACCTTCTGATTCGCGAAGGCGCAAAACTCGTGGAGACGGTTGAGGATATCCTTGTTGAGCTGAACCTTCCCGCAGACGTTCGGACAGAACTTCCTCGGCCAGCAGCGAGTCGCGCGACCACGTCCACAACGCCCAGAACCGAGACGCCTGCGCCGCAAGCAGCCTTCGAGCCGGCCCCTCCCCCCCCGCAACGCCCGCCGGCGCCCACTCCGGAAAAACCGTCGCAGCCCGCGGGACTCGAACGGATGGTCTTGAAAGCCCTGTCTCCCACTGGCACGCATGTCGATGAGATTTCTGCGGCATGCCGCATCTCCATTTCCGATGCCCTGAGCACACTCACGCTCCTGGAGTTGAAAGGCCTCGTGCGCCAGTTCAGCGGCAAGCGTTTTGCACCCCAATGAACCCCGTCGATCCGCTCATCCGCAAGATTCGAACTGGCGAGCCCATACCCGCACCCCTCGCTGCGATTCTCACAGCGGCCACTCCAATCCAACGTGTCGGGATGTGGTTGCGCCACCGCAAACCGCGTGAACGCGTCAACGCTCGTGTCATCAGTTTCGGAAACATCACGGCAGGGGGAACGGGAAAGACACCCGCCGTGATCGAGCGCGCAAGCAAGGAAGTGGCCGAAGGACGTGTCGTCGGAATACTCACCCGCGGACATGGGCACACGCGCAAGGTCGCGTCGATAGTAATTGCGCGCGGCGAAGAGGCTGCGCACATGAGCGATGTCATCGGCGACGAGCCCGCGTTGATTGCGAGCAAGGTCCCGGATGCATTTGTGGCACGCTCGGCTGACCGTGTTGCCGCAGCACGTAAGCTCATCGATGAACACGGCTGCGACACGCTTATTCTCGACGACGGATTTCAATACGTGCAGTTGGAGCGAGACGAGAACATCGCGCTGATCGACGCCTCAAATCCATTTGGCAACGAGCGCCTTGTTCCGCGCGGGATACTTCGCGAACCAGTCTCCGCCCTGGCCCGCGCCACACAGCTCATCCTGACGCGCTGTGATCAAGCGCGCGATCTGGATGCCTTGCTGCGCCGGATCGAATCGATTTGTCCAGGCATCCCGATTCGAAAGACCTATCATGCTCCCGTTCGGCTTCGTCGAGTTTGCGACGGAGAAACCATGAGCCTGAAGACGTTGAAGGACGACCTCATCGCCGTTGCCTGCGCAATCGGCAACCCGGAGTCGTTTCTACGAACGCTTCAAGACATCGGCGCGAAGCCTTACCTGATCATCACTAATCTGGACCATGCCTCGCTGCCTCTGGAGAAGTTCTCCGAGCATCCAAAGGTTATCGTCACGGAAAAGGATGCAACGCGCATTCGGACCGCCCCCAGTAACGTGTGGGCGCTGGAAGTCGAACTCAGAGACTGCTGACCGATGTGACGCTATTCGGAAATGGAGCGTATTTCCATTCGCGGCAACAGCGCTTCTACTTCTTCTCGCGAGAAGTGGCCAATGTCCCACGACATGGCGTTCGCCGTGCCTGCCGCGCACCCGAGCATGGCCATCATCTTCAGCGGCATCCCCTCGATAAGGCCAATGGCAAACGCAGATAGCAGTGCGTCACCGCTGCCCACGGGATTCACCTCGCGCACGTGTGGTGGAATCACTTGAAAGCGTTCGCTGCCTCGCGAAACCAGCGCGCCTTCTCGCCCCAGTGACAGTACGACAAGTTCGACTCCGCGCTGGTGAAACTCTTCGACAGCGCGCCATCTCGCATCCATGGTCTCGAGGCTATAGCCGAGCAGTTCCTCCGCTTCGGAGATATTCGGCTTTACCATATACGGCACGGCCTCCAGCCCAAGTGCAAATTCAGGACCGTGCGAATCAAGCAGGGCAACTACCTGAGCCTTTTTTGCGATGGGGATCAGCTCTCGATACAGCCATTTGATACTGGGGTCCGGCACCGTTCCGCTGAACGTGACGACCTTTGCCCCCGGCAAGGCATTTCGAAAGGTCTCGACAATACCCTGCGCCTCTTCGTTGGTAACCCGCGATCCGGGCTCGAAGAACGCCGTCTGACGATGTACGGTCTGCTCCAGGACCGTCGTGATGGTGCGTGTCTGCGAAGCAACCCACGCAGGAATGCACTCAATGCAGTCTTGCTTTTCGATCATCTCGACGACATGCGCGCCGCTGTGTCCGCCGACAATGACCATGGCGCGCGTTGTCCGTCCCAAGGCGGCGATACCGCGCGATACGTTGGTCCCCTTACCTCCCGCGATGCAGGTGCAGCGCGAGGAACGCATAAAGGTCCCAATCTTAATCTCGTCTACGTAGACCGTCTTGTCTACGCACGGATTCGGTGTGACGGTGAGAATCAATACGGCCCCCTTCGATGTAGTGATTCACCACTTCTTACGCACAGGAATTCCCGCGCGATCCAACTCCTCTTTAATCTGCGCAATGGTATAGTCGCCCATGTGAACCATGCTTGCCACAATCGCGGCGTCAGCTTGCGCTTGCCGGAATACATCGATCAAGTGCTGCGGCGTGCCCGCTCCCCCGGATGCGACTACCGGTATTCCCACGCTTCTGGCAATCAATCCGGTCAGAGTCAATTCGAAACCGGTGCGCATGCCATCCGCATCTACGCTATTTACCACGATCTCGCCAACGCCAAGGTCCTGAGCGCGCTTTGCCCACTCCAGCGCGTCAATCCCGGTACGCTCGCGAAAACCGCGCACCGTGATTTCATACCCA
This sequence comes from Candidatus Hydrogenedentota bacterium, assembly GCA_019695095.1. NCBI lineage: Bacteria > Pseudomonadati > Candidatus Hydrogenedentota > Candidatus Hydrogenedentota bacterium. The sequence goes on along the minus strand of JAIBAQ010000002.1, from coordinate 7,465 downwards.
CTTGGAAACTTGGCGGGATCGTCTGCCTTGACGGGGTCCATTCCCAGCACGATGCACTGCGAACCGAAGATACGCGCACCTTCGCCAATGATGCCGGGATTGCGCACGGCCAGCGAGTTAACCGAGACTTTCTCGGCCCCCGCAAGCAGTACGCGATACATATCGTCGAGACTTTCGATTCCACCGCCTACGGCAAACGGAATATGAACGACCTTCCCGATCTCTCGTACCATCTCGATGTCGATGGGACGCCGCTCGGCGGATGCGGTGATGTCATAGAAGACCAGTTCGTCGGCGCCGCCGTCGCTGTAAGCTACGGCCATCTCGATGGGATCGCCAATGTCCTTGTTGTTTTGAAACTTGACGCCCTTGGTCACCACCCGATTGCGGACGTCCAGACAGGGGACGATTCGTTTACTCAGCATTTTCCGTCCCACTCCGTGAAGTTCTTCAACATGCGTATTCCTATTCGGCCGGAACGTTCCGGGTGAAACTGCGTCGCGAACAGACTTCCGCGCGCAACCGCCGACGCGAACGTCACGTCCGCATATTCGGTCTCGCCCACCACGTGATTCGTGTCCGTTGGCGCTGGGTAGTAACTGTGAATGAAGTAGAATTCGCTTTCGTCTTCGACGCCTGCAAACAAGGGGTGAGGCGTCTTGAACCGCATTGTATTCCAACCCATTTGCGGGATCTTGCACATGGGGTCGGAGGGACGGAACCGCTTTACGTTCCCCGGAATGATCCCCATGCAATTGACGCCCCCGTCTTCTTCCGAGAAATCAAAGATGACTTGCGTTCCAAGACAAATACCCAGCGTCGGTGTACCACGGTCAACGACCGTCTTTAAAGTCTGCGCGAGGTCCAGCTCGTTCAAGTGTTCCATCGCGGATCCCGCGGCGCCGTCGCCGGGGAAAATAACGCGATCGGCCGCAAGCACTTCCTCGGGCTTACGCGTAATCATACCCGGCACGCCCAGATACTCGAGCGCCAGTTTGACGCTCGTCAAGTTCCCTGCTTTGTAGTCGACAATCGCAATCATGAGCAACCCTGTGAAGTAGCGCCGGCATGCAGCCAGCCTTCTCTTTCTATCCGTATCGGACCGCCCGCGCACGGGGGGCGGAAGCTATCCCTCTTCATACCGCTGTAATGCGCATCCTGCGGCGCCAATAACGCCCGAATCCGCGCCCAACCCAGCCGGAACAATCTTCACCCGGCTTCCGGGCACGTCAAACGATTGCGCGCGTGCGGTCTCGCGAATGGGATCGAACAGGATGTCGCCGGCGGCAATCATACCGCCGCACAACACAACCATTTCCGGATTCAACAGATTGATGAGGCTACCGATGCCGGTGCCAAGCCAAACCGCTGTTTCGCGCATAACCCACGCGGCAAACTTGTCGCCTTTGGCAAGCGCATCATAGATCATTTTCCCGTCAATGAGAGAAAGGTCACCCTTGCACATGTCCGTCAATAACGTCTTCTCGCCTGCTTCGATCCCTTCGACGGCAGTTCGGCCCATCCCGGTCACGGATGCATAGGCTTCAAGGCACCCCTTGGCTCCGCAGTTGCACTGACGTCCCTCGCGGCATACGTTCATGTGTCCGATTTCCGCTGCCGTGCCATCAGGGCCCCGCAGCAACCGGCCAAACACCACAATGCCCCCCCCGACGCCCGTACCGAGTGTCAGGCAACACATGGAATCTACTTCCCGGCCCGCGCCAGACCAAAACTCACCCCACGTCGCGACATTGGCGTCGTTGTCGACAAAAGTAGGGACTTTCAGGCGGTCTTGCATAAGATCCGCCAGCGGGACATTCTCCCAACCCGGAAGATTCGGGGGACTGAACACCACACCCGTTTCCCAGTTCATGGGACCCGGCGCGCCCACCCCCACCGCAAACATGTCGCAGGGATCGGCTTCTGCCATTTCCAGGGCACGTTCGACGCTGGCAACCATCGTGTCTATCACATGGTCAAGGCCCAGCTCCGCATTGGTCGGACGGCTGTCCTTCGCAATCATGGACCCATTCCGCGCAACAATCGCGGTCTTTACATTCGTTCCCCCGAGATCGATTCCCGCTACTACTGACTTCACGACTTTTTCTCCACACTTCCCCTGATATACGAAACGGCGCGTGCGATTCGCTCCAACACCGCATCCTTTCCCAGTAATTCGGTCAACTCGAACAGGCCCGGCCCCACACTCTTGCCCGTGAGGGCAAGGCGCGTCGGGTGCACATACTGACCCAATGCCAGCCCTGACTTCTCCGCAAGCTCCTCAAACGTATGCTTGATTGCCTCGGCGGTCCATGGTTCCACGGAGGTGATTGTCTGCACAATCAACTCCATGCGCTCCACTGCATCCGGCTTGTCCCACTGCTTCTTGACCGCCTTCTCTTCATACTGCGACGGATCGGAGAAGAAGAAATCGGTGTACGCCACGATATCGTTTAGCGTTGGTATCTTCTCCTGGCAGATTGCGGCCATGCGCGTGAGCCACTCCGGTGATTTCGCCGAAGTATCAAGACCGGCTGCCTGCATAATCGGAATCACGCGGTCGCGCAATTCGTCCGGCGTTAGCCGGCGTATGTGCTGTCCGTTGATCCACTGAAGTTTCTTCAGATCGAACTTGGCGGCGGACTTGCCCAAGCGCTCGATGTCGAACGCCTCGACAAGCTCCTCACGCGTGAACAGTTCGCGCCCTTCTTCGGCGGGCGTCCATCCAAGAAGCGCTACATAGTTGATCAGGGTCTCCGGCAGATAGCCATCGTCGCGCCAATCAAGCACGTTAGCCCCGTGAAGTCGTTTGCTGTACTTCTTGCCGTGCTCATCCAGGACCATCGGCAGATGCGCAAACTTTGGACGCGCATATCCAAGGGCGTCGAACAACATGACGTGCCGTGCCGCGTTCGTGAGATGGTCGTCTCCGCGCAGAACGTGCGTAACCTTCATCGTGCCGTCGTCCACGACGACCGCAAGATGGAAGATGGGCTCTCCATTCGGCCGAAGGATAATGAAGTCATCGAATTCCCGATTGTCGACGCGGACGGCACCCTGAACGAGGTCATCTATCACCGTCTCACCGGGTTCCACTTTGAAGCGAATCGAGAATGGTCTATCACCCATGGCCGCGATCTGCTCGGCCGTCAGATTGCGGCATTTACCCGAGTATCGGGGCGGACGCTTCTCCCGCATGGCTTCTTCGCGCGCAGCTTCCAGTTCTTCCTTGGAACAGAAGCACTTATACGCCTTGCCTTCTTCCAGCAAGCGCATCCCCTCTTTTCGATGCAACTCTTTGCGCAGCGACTGACGATAGGGTCCGAACGTACCCTTCTCCGGTTGCCCGGCGAACTCGGGACCCTCGTCCCAATCGATACCCAGCCAACGGAATCCCTCACACATGGCCTCGGCGTACTCTTCGCTGCTTCGCTCTGCGTCCGTGTCTTCAAGACGCAAAATGAACGTGCCGCCCGTCTGGCGCGCGTATAGCCAATTAAACAAAGCGACCTTCGCCGTGCCGATGTGCAAGAACCCCGACGGCGAAGGCGCAATACGAACTCGAACAGTGCTCATTGTGTCAAGTGCTTCCCCTGGTTCACAGAATCGGGTAATGATACACGTTTCTCGTCGCGAGAGTCATCCCAAGCGTTTCGCGAGCGTTTCGCGAAGTGCTACATGGCAAATGCGTACTATCCATGACTCGGATGATGCTGAAATGGGCCATGACGATCACGTGCCGCGTAACGCCGTTTGCCAGGCCGTGTCCCGCTTCTGGGCGGGGGGGCCTCCCCCCTGCAATTTGACGGGGCAAGGGTATAAACCCATGTTAACTTGACGATTCAAGGGTCTTGAGTGGCAACCTCAGGCGGCTGCCCCACAGCAATCGGGCTCCTGAGAAGCGGACCCTGCAAATTGCTTTCGCTCTTACAGGGCTCACGTTGGGAGGGGGATCGGTACCTGGGGTTTCGATTCGCGTCGGTGACGCGAATCTCACCCCAGGCTGGAGTCTGCCGTGCCTACGGCACTTAAGAGAGGAAGCTGTCCCCTTAGCTTTTGTTTCTACCACTGAAACCCGCGCTCCTGCGGTTATTCGCTCGGAATTCATAGCGAAGCTCCTCGCAGGTTGTCGATTCAAGGGTCTTGAGCGGCAGCCGGCGGCGGCTGCTCCACAGTAATCGGGTTCGGGATTCGTAGCGAAGACACCCGCAGGTTGACGATTCAAGGGTCTTGAGCGACAGCCGAGGGCGGCTGCCCCACAGCAATCAGGTTCAGGATTCGTAGCGCAGGCATGATTCGCCCCTCGAACGTTGGCCCTCACATATATGTGGCCGGACGTTGCACTCAATCTGCCCACGCGCGGTTGTTGAAACCTCACGCGGAAACGCGTCAAACCGCCTCGTGCAATATAAGGAAATGGTATGCCTTCCCGTCCAGCGGGTTGACAACTCAGTCGCGTTTTTGACACATTGTGCGCGCTGCAAGAGTCGGTGGCGATCCTGGTCAAGAATTCGCCGGAGCCGAAACGAGACTATCCAGCGGAAGTCATTGCGGTCATTGGGTATGGGCATCACTCAAGTCATTCTCGGTATAAAGGAGTTGACTTGTTAAACCGCGAATCGCTTTGCTCCGGATAGTGTCCTGACGTGCTTGAGCGCCGCCGCCTCTCAAGCCCTGGAACAGACGACCGTATTTGTTGATGCTTGTCTTATTGGATTGTCTCGGTAACTCTTTGGCTACTCAAGACAGACACTGTGGAATTGGTCCGTGCATGGCACAAACCTTCAGGAGGTATATCACGTGAAGACTCGCAACGCTATTCCCGTTTCCCGCTTTCCGCGCCAGGCCGCCGTCATCCGCCGGAACACCGGAGACACGATGATCTTTCTTTGGTCTATTCTCAATTGGATTCTCTGGCTGTTCTTTGGCTATCAGAACCCAGAGCAGAGCTAATCCACTACGTGAAGCCATCGACGGCCGTGTTCGCACGGGGCCGCGCGATGGCTTCATTCATTAGGGAGAGCACGCCGGCCCGATGCGAATCGCGATTGCAGGGCAAGGCCCGTTAGCAGATGCGGCGATGCGGGGTCTGGCGACACGTTCTCACACGGTTGCGGCGTTGGTGTGGAACGGCCGGCGGGTGGGATACGCGCGGCGTCTTCGTATGCGTGCCTGCGAGGCTTTTCACTCATCTTCATCGATGCGCATCCCTATCGTCTGGCTCGATAGCATGGACGAAGGCAATGCCGCCGATCTTGCGCGACTCGATATTGACCTGCTCGTCTCGTGCGGTCTGGATCGCATTCTGAAGCCCGCTATCTTACGCGCTCCTCGCAACGGCTGTATCAACATTCACCCTTCGTTGCTTCCACGCCATCGCGGACCGAATCCCACAGCACATGTGCTGCTTTCCGGCGATGCCGAGACCGGTATCAGCATCCATCGTATGGATGAAGGCATCGATACCGGACCCCTGCTCGCGCAGTTTCGCCATGCGGTAGACCATCGTGATACGGGACTCGACCTGATTCGCAAAGCATGCCAACTGACGGAAGAGAAGATTGCGGGGATAGTGAAATCGTTGGACCAGGCACAGCCAGTACCCCGGTCCGACGCTGACGTTTCGTATGCGGGTTGGCTGTCCGATGACCAATTGACTTTCGAGTGGCACTGGAAGGCGTGCGAGATCGACCGCCTGATTCGCGCCGCGCAGCCCTATGCTTGCGCGCGGTTTCGACTCGGCGACCGCAGCATCTTCGTTCAGCGGGCCGACCTGGATGAAGCAGATCCTGGTGTTGAGCCCGGCACAGTCATGCGCACCGGGCCGCAACCACGCATCGCCGCAGAGGGAGGGGCGATTACGATTCTTCGGGCACGAATAGACACGCCGTTTACTTTCCCCTGGCCGACACCCTGGAATGCGCCCAGGAAGGGAGAGCGAATTCGATAGCGGATTGACCGTCAGTTCGGCTATGGCGCGAGTTCGCGAATCGCCTCGCGAATCTCGCGCAAGGCATCGACGTGTTGCGGTGACCAAGCGCGATGCACCTTATCGTGACGATCATCACCCAGACCCGCCGAACGCGATTTCTTCATCCGCTTGACGATGAGGTCACGAATCTCTTGCGCATTCTCTACACCGCGAATGACTCCTTGGTGCATGTTTGCCGCGAAAGGATTCTCGCCCTGCGAGCCCGCCGTTGCCGTTGCGCCGCCTCCGCCCGCCGTATCCAAACGCACATCCGCAATCCCGAAAAGGCGCTGCAACGGCCCCTGGTTGACCGAGACGTTCTGAACGTTCTCGAACGTTATCGTGGTCTCGCGAACAATCCATACCCCGGTACGCAGCCGGACACTGCGTCCTGTCATCACGTACCAGGTCGTGCAATATTCGACGTAGGTGAACACGTAGCCGACGGAATAGATGAACACAATCAGGAACAGCGCCAGCAGCCCGACAACCACACCGGCCTCGGGTTCATCGGCGGCGAGCGCCAGACTTCCAATGCTCGCTACCAGGAGCAAGGCGGCACAGACAATGCGCAATCCAAGCAGGCTATAGCGCAAATAGCCGGGTGCGGGATGGAAGGTCTCCAGTGTTTCTCCTGGCCGTGTTGGAAGCGCTGGCGGCTCCGAAGGCACACGCAGCAATCCCGTCAAAATACTCCAGATTCCGGAGTCCAAACCGCGTCGAACCAGCGACGGCCTGTTCATATCCGCCCCCTGTTGGCTGCCATGCTACGCAGCAAATCGCGAATCTCATGAAGGAGCGACAGGGCTTCATCATCGGTCACGGGCGAAGGCTTGGAGTCGCCTTCATCGTTCGCGGTCTCATCTCTCCCGCCGCGCATCCGGGAGTAGAGATAGTCGCGCAGTTCATCGGCTTCGATAATGCCCTCAATGCTCAGTTCAGGCGTCGCGCTTCCGGAGGCGGTCTGCAAATGGACCGTGGCCAATCCCAACCAGCGCTGCACGATGTTCTTCGACAAGTGGATGTCCTGCAATCGCCGGTATGTCAGATTGATCTCACGCCGGAATAGGAAACCCCATCTCGCCGAGATACCGTCCTCGTCAAAGGTGTATCTCAGCGTTTCATACCGGAACAGAAGGGGCAGAAACACGATCGGGAACAGAGGCCCCGACAACAAGGAGGTCAGAAAGTAGTAGAACAGCAATCGGCTGGCCGGCCGTTGCGTGCCGCGCGGATAGAATCGCGGCGCGGAATCATGCCCTCTTGAATTCACCCGGCTTCCCTCCTCAATACACCCCAAAGCGCAGTTCCCCTAATTTAGGGTAGCACACTTTGTAAGACGCAAGAATCAGGAAACCGGTTTAGTGAGGCTGGATTCAAATTGTAAGTGCAACAGAGTTTGAAGAGAAGACTTCGTAAGGGGTTCGGTATTTGAGTTTTTTCCTAGGTCGATTGTTGAGTTCCTGGACTAGGGGTTGAAGTTGTTCCTGTGAG